>DATKAF010000297.1:0-65193 GCA_035498395.1 Anaerolineales bacterium | reverse complement strand
TCCAGGCTGAATTGCAGGACAAGAATAAGGCTGTGCTGGAGCGCCTTACCATAGTCGATGACCAAATTGGGTAGCACGAGACGCAGTTGAACCGTCTACTTGATTTATACCTGGAAGGCGGGTTTCCCAAAGAGGTGCTTTCCGACAGGAAATTGCGCTTGGAAGAGATGCTCGTTAGCCTTCGAAAGGAGCGAAGCGACCTTGCTAGCCACGTGCAGAACGTCACGCTGAGCGACGATCAGCTCGGGGTAATCGAGGCGTTTTGCGCTAAAATCAGAAAAGGTCTGGATCAAGCTGATTTCAATGCTAGGCGACAAATCATCGAGCTGCTCGATGTCCGTGGGAGGTTCGCCTACGAGAACGGCCAGAAAGTGTTGTACCTAAAATGCCTGATCGATCCTCCGGAACAGCCACCGCGCTTGCCCATGCAAATATCGCCTTCATTAAATAACCATGACGGAAATCAGATCGAACTGACAGCAAGGGTTGCCGTCAGTGCCGCTTGGCTTGGTGGTTTATAGGTCGAGCCGGGACGAGCCGACTCGAAGTGTTTACCCTTCTGGCACTATGCTTGGAGGTCAGAAGCTTGCTCCTCGACCAGCAAACAGGCAGTCGAATGGTTCGGCCCTACCTGAACATAAGGTGGATCGGTGATCCGGCAAGACTCCCCGGCGATGGGACACCGCGGATGAAATCGGCAGCCCGGCGGGATACTGGCGGCGTTGGGTGTTTCGCCTTGCAGGATCACTCGCTCGCGCCGCAGCCTCGGGTTCGGCACTGGCACCACGGACAGCAGTGCTTTCGTGTACGGGTGCTGCGGGTTCTTGAGCAGTTCCGCGGTCGGGCCGGTTTCCACGATGCGGCCAAGATACATGACCGCGATGCGGTCGGCGAAGTAACCCACCGTTCCAAGGTCATGCGTGATGAAGACGATGCTCACGCCGCGCTTCTGCCGCAGCTCGTTCAGTAGATTCAGGATCTCGGCGCGGATCGAGACATCCAGCATCGAGACCGGCTCATCGGCGATCAGCAAATCGGGCTCGAGCACCATCGCGCCGGCGATCACCACGCGCTGGCGCTGGCCGCCGGAAAGCTCATGCGGATAGCGTAGCAGGAAATCCGTCGCGGGCCGCAGCCCGGCGTCATCCAGAGCGGCGCAGGCGCATTCGGTTCGCTCGGCAGAAGACCTGCCGATGCCGTGGACGATTAGCGGCTCCTCCATGGTCTCTGCGATCGTCGCCCGCGGGTCGAGCGACTCGTACGGGTCCTGGAACACCATCTGCGCTCGGCGGCGCAGCTCCTTGAGCGGGATCTCGTCGCCGATGCTTCGGCTGTCGAAGATCATCTTGCCGCTGGTGGGCGCCTCCAGGCCGATCAACGTGCGGGCAATGGTGGTTTTTCCGCAGCCGGATTCGCCGACGATTGCCAGCACTTCGCCGCGCTCCAGCGTGAACGAAACGCCGTCCACCGCCTTCACGAAGGACGGGCTGCGCTGAAGCAGCGACTGCCTAACCGGGAAATACTTATGGAGGTCGCGGACTTCCAGGATGGGCGGCTGGCTCATGCGGAGCGGGCCTCCTTCCCGCGGCGCAGGTGGCAGGCGGCAACGTGCCCTTCCTCCAGTTTTACCGCTGGAGGGTCTACCTCCATGCAAAGGTCCAGTTTCACATCACAGCGCGGGCTGAAGCGGCACCCACTTGGCAGCTCCGTGAGGCGTGGCGGAGTACCGGGGATGGATGCTAGCTGCATCCCTGGCCGTTCAAGGTCCGGAAAGGAGGCGAGCAGGCGCTGGGTGTACGGATGCTGCGCATGGTTGTAGATCTGGTCCGCTGTGCCGCACTCGGCAACCTTGCCGCCGTACATGACGACCACTGAATCGCACACTTCGGCTACCACGCCCAGGTCGTGCGTGACGAGCACGATCGCAAGTCCGAGCGTTTGCTGAATGTGCCGCAGCAGTTCGAGTACCTGCGCCTGGATCATGACATCCAGCGCGGTGGTCGGCTCGTCTGCGAACAGCAGCGAGGGCTTGCAGGCCAGTGCCATGGCGATCATGGCGCGTTGCCTCATCCCGCCCGAATACTGGTGCGGATACTGGTCACGGCGGGAGCGCGGGATGCCGACCAGCTCCAGCAACTCGATCACGCGTGCTTCCACTTGCTGGCGGTCCATCAGGTGGTGCAGCGTGATCGCTTCGGCGATTTGGTCGCCAACCTTCATGACCGGGTTCAGCGCATTCATAGCCCCCTGGAAAACGATGGACATCTCCTTCCAGCGGTATTCGCGCATCTCGCGCTCGCTCAGGGTTAGCAGGTCCTTGCCCTTGTAACGGACCTCGCCGCTGGTGATGCGCCCGTTGGCAGGCAGCAGCCGCATGGCCGCCAGCAGCGTCGTGGTCTTGCCGCAGCCTGATTCGCCCACCAATCCAACCGTCTGCCCCGGCAGCATGTCGAACGAAACGTCTTCCAGTGCGCGTGCGACTCGGTCTGGCGCGCCGCGTTGTTGCAGGGTGAACTCCGCCGTCAGGCGGCGGATGCTAAGCAGAGGCTCGCTCATGCTCTCTGTCCTGCTTCTGGACTGCCACCATCTTCTCTCCGCCCTCCAGGTGATGCCCGGTGAGTCGCGGGTTCAGCATTTCCTCCAGTACATTGCCCAGCAGCACACATCCCAGCGATACCCAGACAATCGCCAGCCCCGGCGGGAGATAGAACCACCAGGCGCCGTTCGTGATGGCGTTTCGGTCAAAAGCGAAATTGAGGATGGTTCCCCAGGATGGCTGGGTTGGGTCGCCCAATCCGAGGAATGCCAGCCCCGATTCGACCAGGATGGCGGTCGAAATGATCAAGACGGTGTTTGCCACGATCAGAGGCATGATCTGCGGCAGGATGTGCTTTCGGATGATGTAGTTGTCGCCTGCCCCGATGGCGCGTGCCCGCGCCACGAACTGGCGCTCCTTGATGGTCAGCACCTGCGAGCGGATCAACCGCGCAGTGCTCGTCCAATACAATAGCCCGATGACGAAGATCAGCACTACCAGCGGCGAGACGTGAAGCTGCATCTGCCGCAAGGTTGCCACCAGCACCAATATCAACGGCAGGTCTGGGATGACCAGCAGCACATCGGTGGTTCGCATGAGCGCGTTGTCGATGCCGCCGCCGTAGTAGCCTGCCGTGATCCCGAACAGACTGCCGACCACCATCGCAATGAAACCGGCCAGGAAGCCTACGGTCAGGGAGATGCGCGCGCCGTAGATCAGCTCGGTCCATACGTCGCGGCCGGCGTCATCGGTACCGAGCGGGCCATGCACGGCTGGTGAGGCAAAGGTCAGGGGGTGGCCCGCCGCATCCCGCATGATATCGGTCGGCTGATATGGCGTCAGCGCCGGGGCCAGGATGGCGGCGATCACCGTAGTCATCACCAGGAATGCGCCCAGCAGCCCGAGCTTGTTCGCCCGGAAGGTGCGCCAGAACTCCAGCAGGCTCCGTTTGAAGCGCGTCGAGCCTTCGCCCATGCCCTCAGTTCGCCTTCACGCGCGGGTCCAGGTACGTGTACAGCACATCGGCGCTCATGTTTGCCAGGATCACGCTGACCGCCAGCAGCAGGAATGCGCCCTGGAGCAGCGGGTAGTCCTGCTTGGTCAGTGCGTCCTGGAATAGTTTGCCTAGGCCGTCGTACGAGAAAACCGTCTCGATGTAGATCGCGCCGGAGACCGTAAAGCCAAGGTTCAGCGCGATCAACGTGACGATGGGCAGCATCGCATTCTTCAGTCCATGGCGCATCAGCACCTGCCACTGGCTCATGCCCTTGGCCTTGGCGGTCAGGATGTAGTCTTCGCCTAATACCTCCAGGATGGAAGAGCGCATGATGAGCATGTATTCGCCAAGGTACAGGATGGTAAGCGTTAAGGTTGGCAGGATCAAATGGCGGCCCAGGTCTGGCAGGACAGCATACAGCGGCTTGCTCACGTTGGCAGGGCTGACGATGCCGCCGGTCGGGAGTCCAAGCCAGGAGCTGCCTGCCGCCAGCAGGATGATGCCGAGCCAGAAGGTTGGCACCGCCCAGGCGATGAGCGAAAAAGTCAGCGCGCTGACGTCCACGGCTGACTTGCGTTTCCAGCCGGCCAGCAGGCCCAGCACCACGCCCAGCACGATGGCGAAGATCTGCCCCAGCCCGATCAGGATCACGGTATTGACAAGCTTTGCCAGCAGGATATCCTTCACGGGCCGTCGCAGCGACCAGGAGATGCCGAGGTTGCCCCGCGCCCACTGGCCTACAGTGTCCAGGAACTGGTCGGGAAAGACAGGCTTGTCCAGGCCGAATTGCACGCGCAGCGCCTGCTGCACCTCCGGCGAGATGCGGACGTTTCGTCCGATGACCGCCCGCACCGGGTCGCCGGGCAGGATGCGGAACAGCACGAAATTGATGACCAACACGATCACTACGGTCATCAAAGAGAATCCTAGCTTGCGTAGCAGGTAATCCCGGCGGCTCATGTGGACTCGCGTCGCCTGCCCCTTTCCAGTCTGGGACAGGGGCAGGCGTTGTACGCCTTCAAGAACGCTACTTTACTGCTGTCACGTTCAGCAGCGACTGGGCGATATCGATCCCCAGCGGCGACTCGATGAAGCCGGTGAAGCGGTCGGAGCGGTAGGCTTGGAGCAGCTTCTCGTAGTACAGCACAATGTAGGGCCGGTCATTAAATACCATGTCCTGCATCTTCCACACGATCTGCTGGCGCTGGCTCTTATCAATAGCCTCCTGCTGGTCGAGGTAGAGCTGGTCGTACTCGGGACTATGGTAGCCGCTGTCACTCCACCCGCCAGAAATGAACTGGTCGGTCGTCAGCACGCTCAGGATGAAATCCGGGTCGGGGTCCGGGCCCCAGCCCCAGATGACCATGTCGTAATCGCCAGTGGGTGTGACGGCCGCTGTCAGGCTGTCGGTGTCAACGGCTTCCACGTCGGCCTTGATCCCAATCTGTTGGAAGTTGCTGGCCAGCATATCGGCGATGCGCGGATACACGGGATTCTGGGTGGGGAACTGGAGGCGGAACTCGAGCCGGTCCTTGCCGTCCGTGCGCACGCCGTCGGCGCCCGCCTTGTAGCCCGCGTCGTCGAGGATTTTGTTGGCAGCCGCGATATCGAATTTCACTTCCTGGATGTTGGGGTTATGCCAGAAGCCGCCTCCGAGCGTCGGCGGGACGATGGTGTCGCCCGGAGAGCCGATGCCTTGCAGGACCACATCCACCAGGTCCTGCTTGTTGATGGCAGACGCGATCGCCAGGCGGACTGCCGGATCGAGGATGGCCGGGTTGCGTTTCGGCGCTGGGTCGTTGGTCTCAGCTACCGAGTTCAGGATCAGCTCATTAAAGTAGCGCCCATCCTCCTTGACCGCCTGGACGCCAGCATAGCTCTTGATCGTCTCGAAGGCGGTGGCAGGCACTTCGCTGATCAGATCGATGTCGCCGACTTTGAGCGCCTGGATCAGCGCATCTGCGTTGTCGAACTTCTGGAAGATCATCTGGTCGATGTGCGGCCCGCCGTCAAAGTAGTCCTGGTTGGCATCCAGGATCAGGATGCCCTTGTCCTTGTCGAACACATTGATCTTGAACGGCCCCGTGCCGATGGCGTTGAAGTTATTGAAGTTCTGGAGCTCCTCAGCGCTCGTGAATTTGTTGAAGTCCGGCGGATAGACCGCGTAGAGGAACGAGAGCCGGTACTCCATGTTTGCGATCGGGTACTCGGTGACGATCTGCACCATATGGTCGTCGGGAGCGGTCACCTCCTTGAAGCCGTTGGCGTAGTTGGAGGTGGACGACCACCAATCGGGATGCTCCATCACGGCGTTGATGGCCCAGGCGATGTCGCTTGCCTTTAAGTCCTCGCCGTTGTGCCACTTAATGCCCTCCTTGAGGTGGATCGTCCACGTCACATTGTCCGCCGCCACAGACCAATCCTTGGCAAGCGCCCCCACGTACTTGCCATCCGGCGATTCCGTTGTCAACCCGTTGTAAATCAGGTCGAAGATGGTATAGGACTGCGTAAGGTATGCATACGCCGGGTTGAGCGTGTCCGGGTTCTCGGTCCAGCCTTCGTGCAGCACCGCTGGACCGCTCGGCGCTGGAGCTTGTGTCGGCGCAACCGCTGCCTGGGTTGACGAGGAAGTCGTGGTGGGCGATGCCCTCTGCCTGCTACAAGCCGCCAGGAGTCCAGCGGCCAGCAGGATCGCACAAAGCAGTCTTCGTTTCATGGCATTCTCCTCTGGGAACAAAAAAGCACCAGGCCGGACTGGCGACCCTGGTGCCGAAGTGGAATTAGCTAGGCTTCTTCAGCAAGGAACCCTCATAGTCATTGTACAATGAAACGGGGCATTTTGCTATACTTGTGATGGCAGGTACACGGATCAGTGCGGTTCGCTGTGCAATCGGAAGGCTAAGAACATCTGACAATCCTACCCCTCCCCCCTTCCGGGAAACCTCCTCCAAAGGCGTCGACAAAGCCCTGGTTGGCCACTCTCCATCCGACGCAATTGGAGGAAACAGGTGGGCGTTGAAGGACATGAGACCGCGATATGCTCCGTGAAATCCGTAGTGTCCGCATACGGTAATAACGTGCGGCGGGAGGAACCTCTTGGAAAAGCCCATCCACATCACCGAGAAGTACGAGTGCAACGGCTGGCCATCCATTGCCAGGCCGGATGTTAAGCCGCCGGAGGGGTGGTGTCTTTCGCTCATCACCTCGCTTGAGCGGATACGCAATCATCGCCTCTCGCCGGACGGCAGGACGATTGCTTACATCAAGGATGGCGAGACTCTCTCGGATGTCTACGTGCTGCCTGCCGGCGGAGGCTGGCCCGCACGCCTTAGCACCGAACGCGGGCTGGTGGCCTTCTGGGACGACGAAGTGCCGCAATGGTCGCCCGATAGCAGCATGCTGGCGTTCTGCATCGAGGGGCATGTGCATGTCGTCCCGGCGGCAGGCGGGCTGCCCAAGAAGATCAGCGATTTCACCGAGTCCGCCTTTGCCCCGCATTGGATGCCCGACGCCATCGGCCTGATCGTCGGCGTGACGCGGCATGAAGCGGATCAACTGCTGCTCACCGACCGCGACGGCTCCTGGCCCCGTGCCCTGACCACGGATGCGAAAGGCGATCATTGGGATCCGCAGCCTGCGCCGGATGGCAAGACGATCGCATTCGTCTATCGCCCGTTCGACAACCTCAACCGGACGGATATCTGTCTGATCGACGTGGCAAGCGGCGCGCCGTGCACGCTCTATGGAAAGGCCGGCGTGCGCGCCTGGTTGCCGCGCTGGTCACCGGACGGGACCTGGCTGGCGTTCATCTCACAGGAGGCGGGCTGGAACGACCTCTGGCTGATCCGGCCGGATGGCAATGGCCTCCATCAGATCACAAGCGTTGGAGCCGACATCTCCGATGTCGAATGGTCACCGGCTGGTCGGCAGATCGCCTGCACTGTCGACCGCAACGGCTCATTCAACCTGGCATTGGTGGAGGTCGAATCGGGAGACGTGTTTGACCTGCGCACCGAAATGGGAACTCACTCGCGCCCGCAGTGGACGCCTGATGGCGGCGCGCTGACCTTTGAGTTCGAGTCGCCAGTGCAGCCGCCCGACCTCTACCGCATGGACCTGCACAACCATCACATCACGCAGCTAACCTTCTCCAATCCGCCTGCAATGGCATGCAACCGGCTGGTAATGCCTGAGTGTGTCAGCTACCGCAGCGCAGACGGGCTGGAGATCCCCGCCTTCCTGTTCAGGCCGCAGCACTCGAACCAGGCCGCCATCCTGCATCCTCATGGCGGCCCGTCCTCGCTCTATGCCGCCGAATTTGACGCGTTGGCGCAGTACCTGGTCGCAAAGGGTTATACCTTCCTCGCACCGAACTACCGCGGTTCCACAGGCTACGGCCTGCCGTTCGAGCACGCCAACTACAACGACTGGGGCAGGGGCGATCTGCAAGACTGCCTGTATGGAGCGCGCTTCCTGCGCGGCCTGCCCGGCATCGACCCTGAGCGGCTGGCGATCTTCGGCGGTAGCTACGGCGGATACATGACCGCCTGCGCTCTTTCACGTGACCCCGACTACATGTTCGCCTGCGGCGTCGCCAAGTACGGCGACTCGAACCTGATCTCGTCCTGGGCACAGTGCAGCCGTGAGCTGCGGCTCTATACCGAGATCTTCCTCGGCCACCCCGCCCGGAATCGCCAGGCCTATCTGGACGGCTCGCCCATCCGCGAAGTGGAGAACGTCCGCAAGCCGGTACTGATCCTGCACGGCCTCCTGGACGATATCGTGCCGCCCGAGGCCTCAGAAGAGTGGGTGGGGGCGCTGCGGCGGCACGGTAAGACGTTTGAATACAAGACCTATGCTGATGAGCCGCATGGCTTCTTACGCCGCAAGAACCAGTTGGATGTCTATGCACGCATTGAGAGATTCCTGGATTGGTATTTGCTGGTGTAACCCAAGTATGAGCCTACCGTCCCGGAAAGGCGAAGACACGTGTGATACACTGGACAGATCGTACGTTCACTTATGAGCACCGCCACCGCTCAAGCATCAGCCAATATCGCCTTCATTAAATACTGGGGCAATCGCGACCGCGCGCTTCGCCTTCCCGCCAACGGCTCCATCTCCATGAACCTGGACGGTCTCTACACGCGCACCACGGTAAGCTTCCAGCGCTCTCTCCCGTACGACGAGCTGATCATCAACGGCAAAGAGATCGTCGGGGCCGCCCTCGAGCGCGTCTCCTGCTTCCTCGACCTCATCCGGCAGCGGGCCACCACCGCGGAACACGCCGAGGTCGTCAGCGAGAACAACTTTCCCTCCGGCGCTGGCATCGCCTCCTCTGCGTCGGCCTTCGCGGCCCTCGCCCTGGCTGCCAGCCGCGCCGCTGGCCTGGACTTAAATGAAGCGGACCTCTCCCGCCTGGCACGCCGCGGCTCCGGCTCTGCCTGCCGTTCCATCCCCTCTGGCTTTGTGGAATGGTTTGTGGGCGTAAGGGAAGACGACTCCTACGCCGCCTCCATCGCCCCGCCCGATCATTGGCCGCTCGTCGATTGCATCGCCATCGTCAGCGATGTCCACAAGCAGACCGGCTCCACCGAGGGGCATGCCCTCGCTTCGACCAGCCCCCTGCAAACCGCCCGCCTCGCCGATGCCTCGCGCCGCCTCGACCTTTGCCGCCGCGCCATCGCCGATTGCGATTTCGACCTGCTGGCCTCGGTCGTCGAGCTCGACTCCGACATGATGCACGCGGTCATGATGACCTCCACCCCGCCTCTCCACTACTGGCTTCCCGCCAGCCTCGCCATCATGCAGGCTGTTCGCGCCTGGCGGCAGGAAGGCCTCCCGGCCTGCTACACACTCGATGCCGGGCCAAACGTCCATGTCTTGTGCCCCGCCGCACATGCCCCGGAAGCAGCATCGCGCCTCCGCGGCCTTCCCGGCGTTAAACAGGTGCTGGTGGCCTCCGCTGGCGGCCCTACACGCCTCCTGGAGGAGGCCCCGCTGGTCGAGTAGCCAGAGTTCTTCTGGCGTATCGAGATCCCCCCGCCGCGTGTAGGGGCACACGATCGTGCGCCCTCCCCAGCCCGAGGGTCCCCGAAGCGAAGAGCAGGGGAGAGCTGCGGCCTGTAGTAACGGCCTCAGCCGTTCTCCCTCCCCTGTGGGGGAAGGGTCAGTGGTTATGGAGGATCGCGTTGGTCGAGTAGGCCCGGTGCCTTGCCGGGCCGTATCGAGACCATTCGCCCCCTCGTAAGGCCCCCCCTTACAAATCCATCTATACGCTTGTTCATCTTGCATTAACGCCTCGCGTATATAATAATCGGACGAGTAAAGCATGAATCTACCCATCCTATCGCTCCTGATCTTTATCGCCGTGTTCGCCGGCGTGGTCTTCATCCACGAGTTCGGACACTTTATCGTAGCCCGCCTGCTCAAGGTCGAGGTCGAGGAATTCGGCTTTGGCCTCCCGCCGCGCCTCGCCACCTTCTGGCGGCAGAAGGGCTATCTGCTTCTCCGCAGCGGCAGGCGCCTCGAGATCCCGTCGAATTTCGACCTGCCCTTCGGCTGGTCCACTGTCCTCGATCGCGACGTGACGCTCACCGCCGACCCGGTCGGCTCCCGCCTCGTCCTTCGCACCCTCGCATTCAGCGACGAGATGCCCGCCCGGCGGCAGACCTGGACAGATCCGACCAAGCAGCCTGAGATGTACGTGGATCCCACGGGAAAGGTCGTGGATACGATGAGTACCGGCCCCTCCCGCCGCGAGGTCAAGCTCGGCGGGCAGGAAGGCCAGCAGCGCTTCGACGACGTCATCACCGAGATCCATCCGGGCACGCAATTCACCTTGAACTGGCTCCCCATCGGCGGCTTCGTCCGCCCGAAGGGCGAGAACGATCCCTCCATCCCCGGCGGGCTCGCCGCGGCCAGCCCGTGGACGCGGCTGGCAGTCCTGTTTGCCGGCCCGACCATGAACCTGCTACTGGGTGTCGCCGTCTTCAGCATCCTCTTCTTCCAGATCGGTGTGCCCGATTACACCAAGGTTCAGGTCGCCGAGGTCATGCCCGGGTCTCCAGCCGCCCAGGCCGGGCTGAAGAGCAATGACGTCATCGTTGCTGCCAACGGCACGGCCGTAACAGATTCGACGCAACTTCACGACATCATCTATAACAACATCGATAAGCCCATCCAGCTTGCCCTCCGCCGCGGCTCCCAGACCGTGAATGTCACCGCCGTCCCCTCCAGCACGCGTCCGCAGGGGCAGGGTGCGCTGGGCATTTCCATGGGTCCGGCTCTCATCCCGAGCGGGTCCGTGATCGACTCCGTCCGCTACGGATCGCTCGCCGTGTATGAGCAGGTTCGCCTGCTCGTGCTGCTGCCTGCTCAGATGCTCCGCGGCCAGGTCAGTTCTCAGGACAGCCGCTTTGTCGGCCTCAAGGGCATCTATGACCTGTTCGGGCAGGCTGTTTCGCGCGACGTCCAGAGCCGCGAGCCCCAGCCCGCCTCCGCGCCTCCCGCCTCTTCCACCGGCCCGACCTACTTTACGCTGCAACTGATCGGCGTCCTGACCATCAGCCTCGGCGTGCTGAACCTCTTCCCGTTTCCCGCGCTGGACGGCGGCCGCATCATGTTTGTATTGCCCGAGCTCATCCTCCGCAAGCGCGTTCCGCCCGAATGGGAGAACCGCATCAACGCGGTGGGCATGGCGCTGCTGCTCGCCTTCATGGTCTACGTGAACGTGATGGACTTTGTGAATCCCGCTATTGTGACCTTGCCGAAATGACCGAGTCCAAGACTTCCTTCCACAAAGCGATCGACGAGCTGGCCGAGGGCATACAGGATTTATCCCGCCGCTCGCTGCAGGAATTCTCCGACCTCGACCCTGCTTCCATTCAAGCCCTGGGCGAGGTATGGCCGAGCATCGCGCCGGAACGAAAGCGCACCCTGCTTGAAGGCATTCAATCGCTCGCGGAGCAGGATACCCTCGTCTCCTTCGATGCGCTTGCCCGCTCGCTCCTGACCGATACCGATCCCGAGGTCCGTATGCGCGCCATCCGCCTGCTGGATGAGTCGGACGACACCAAGCTGATTCCGCCCCTGATCAAGATTCTGACGGACGATGCCGACGCCTCGGCCCGCGCTGAGGCGGCGAGTGCGCTTGGCAAATACGTGGAGTTGGGCGAGCTCGAAGAGATCCCCGATGACGCGCGCCGCCAGGTGGAAGACGCCTTACTGGAGAAGGCAAACGGCGAAGATCAGTTGCTGGTCCGCCGCAATGCGCTGGAGTCGCTCGGTTTCTCCTCCCGCCCGGAAGTAGCCACCCTGATCGAATCGGCCTACCGCCGCGAGAACCCCGATTGGCAGGCGAGCGCCTTGTTCGCCATGGGTCGTTCCTTCGACGAGCGTTGGGAGGAGCCGGTGCTGTCGCGCATGCTCGACGAGAACCCGCTCATCCGCCTGGCAGCCGTGGAGGCGGCAGGGGAGCTGCGCCTGGCTTCCGCACGCACCATGCTGTTCAAGGTGCTGGAGGATGAGGACGAGGATGAGATCACCAGCGCCGCCATCTGGTCCCTTTCCCAGGTCGGCGGCGAGGATGCCCGCGTCTACATCGAGAACCTGCTCGACCTGGCCGAGGAAGAGGAGGACATCGACTTCCTCGAAGAGGCCCTGGATAATATCGAATTCACCGATGAGCTAAGTCGCTTCGACCTCCTCTCCATCGACCCCGACGAAGACGAATAACGCCGTTCGCAGCCGCGTCACCGGCGTATTCACCCCTCGCGACCAGAATCCAAAAGGCCCTGACAATGTCAGGGCCTTCGTGGCATCTCAAGGGGAAGATGCCATCAGTCAGCCGTGAACGGCTATTATGCTTGGAAAAGATCCCGGCGCGGCATTGAGCCTACGAGCCGGATTTCATGCCCTCCGCTTCCGCCCTCTTCTCGAGCCAATCGCACACCGCCAGCGTGTTGTCCTGGAAGGAGCCATCCGGCACGAACTTCTTGTCGAACAATGCGCTTCCGATCGTGAAGCCCCACGCCCCGGCCTCCCACACTTCTCCCAGGCGCTTATACGATTCAATGGAACCTGCCGAGACGATCGGTACACTGGTGGCGGCTACGACCGCCCACAGCAGGGCCGGGGCGTCGCCCACGTAGCGGTACGACAGCAGGTCCATTCCCTGCACGCCGCGGCCCTCGAGGAACTTCGCGTGCTTGACGATCTCCTCGATGGTGCCGTCCAGGATGCTCGGATGGCTGTATACGTGCCCTGGGAACGGATAGTACTTGATCGGCTTGTCCTTCAGATAGTCCAGAATGGAGTCGAAGAATACCGTCCCCATCAGGATATCGAACCCGGCCTCGACCGCCAGTTTTGCGCCCGCCAGCCCTTCTTCCTCGGACAGGCTCACGACCTCCAGGTACGTGGTCTTGCCCGCCTGCTTCATCTCGCGCACGAGCTGCTTCATCTGATCGACGGGCAGCCCGACATCCTTGAAGCCCCAGTGGGTGACGGGCAGGTTCTTGCATTCACGGAACAGCTCCAGCGCGTTCTTGACGGTCTGGTCATTGTAGGTGAGCATGAGGATGAAGGCTGGTTTCATGATCGTGGTCCCTTCGTCATGGTGAAAGGTACTTGACAGCGCATGTGAAATTTGCTATAGTCTGTCATATGTAACGATGTCTGACATCGTGACGTAGTACATATTATAACGACCGTTTCGCCATTTGTCAAACCGAACCCCATTTTTCCTGAAAACCATACCGTCCGCCGCCCCGCCAAAACCGAACTTCCTTGTTTCGTGAATCGCCGGTCCGCAAATATGGAGGAACCATGAGCGAGTCCAAAGCAACCGTTGTGCGAGCAACGGATGCCCGGGTCTTCATGGAAGGCCCCGAGTTGTGCCGGGAATATGTCAAGAAGCCGAAGATGTGGCTGGGCACATCCACCCTGCCGCCGGGGCAGCGCGGCAACATCGACGTGGGGCACAAAGCCTCCGTCGAGGTCTTCTACGTTTGCGCGGGCCACGTCCTGCTGTTCGACGAAGCCTGCTACTATGAATTGTTCGCGGGGGATTCGATCTTCATTCCGGAAACTCTACCTCATACGCTCATCAACATAGGACAAGAAACAGCCGTGCTCGTCTGGGCCGGCGCTCCCGGCGAGTGACCAGCATGGATACGATCCTCGCTTTCGATCTGGGCACCACGGCGCTCAAATGCGCACTGCACGACCTGCGCGGCAATGTGCTGGCAAAAGCCTCGGTTGAATACGAATTGATCACTCCCGATCCGGACTCCGTGGAAGTGGATGTGGAGACCTACTGGGAGGCCTTCAAATCCGCCCTCGGAAGCGTCGTCAAAGAGTCGGCGGCCGACCCTGCCAGCATTAAAGCCTTGGGAGTCTCCGCCCAGGGCGAAACGTTGATCCTGGCCGACAAGAGTGGTCGTCCCCTGCGCCGCGCTATCGTCTGGCTGGATAACCGTGCACAGCAGGAAGCCGCCGAGCTGGGCGAGAAGTTTGGCCATCGCCACGCCTACGAGATCACTGGTCAGGTCAAGCTCGTGCCGACGTGGCCGGCCTCCAAGATCCTGTGGGTCCGCAACCACGAACCGAAGACCTATGAGCAGGTGGACAAGTTCTTATTGATCGAAGACTACTTCCTCCACCGGCTGACCGGGGAATACGCCTGCGAGGGTTCGCTGGTTACATCCACCTGCTACTGGAATTTCCGCACACGCCAGTGGTGGCCCGAAATGTTGGATGCGCTTGGTGTCCGCGCCGGGCAGCTGCCCCCCTACTGTGAGTCCGGCGAGGTGGTCGGCACGCTTCGCAGCGATGTCGCCGCGGAGCTCGGCCTCTCTCCCGCGACGCGGGTCTGCACAGGCGCGCTGGACCAGGCGTGCGGCGCGATCGGCGTGGGGAACATCAAGCCCGGCGTCTTTAGCGAGAATACCGGCGCGGCGCTTGCCATCTGCGCCAGCGTCGAGCATGCCACGCTCGATCCGGCGGACCAGATGCCCTGTCATTACCACGGCCTCCCCGGACTATACATGCTCCATACGTTTACCAGCGGCGGAATCGTCCTGCGCTGGTTCCGGGATGAATTCGCCCAGTTGGAAATGTCGGTGGGCAAGTTTAGCGGCATGGACGCCTACGATCTGCTTGGGCGGGAGGCGGAAAAGGTCCCTGCCGGGTGCGAGGGCCTTGTCATGCTGCCCCACTTGCAGGGAGCCATGGCCCCCGAGGCGAACCCCGACGCCAGAGGCGTCTTCTACGGCTTCACGCTGCGGCATGGCCGGAATCACTTCACGCGCGCCATCATGGAGTCTGTCTGCTTTATCGTGCGCCGCAATATCGAGGTCATCGAGGGCATGGGAGTCCCGGTCAGGGAGATCCGGGCCCTGGGCGGCGGCGCGCGCAGCCGCGTCTGGAAACAGATCGAGGCCGATATCACCGGCCGTCCGGTTCTGACCACCTCCAATGAAGAAGCGGCTACGCTGGGCGCTGCCATCCTGGCAGGCAAGGCCGTCGGGCTGTACTCCAGCGTCGAGGAAGCGGTCGGGCAGATGGTCCAGATCAAGGACCGCTTCGAGCCTACCGCCGCGAACGCATCCATCTATGACGCCGCTTTCCGAACGTACGTCGACCTCTATAACGCGCTTTGTCCTCTGTTCTCGAAAGAGAGAGAAGGATAGCAGCTAGCGTGGATAAAGTGACCGAGTTTCAGCCAACCATCGTACGGCCGAAGCGCCGGACTCTGACGGACGCGACCGTGAGCGCCATCGGGGACGCTATCCGTAGCAACCGGTTTCCACAGGGAAGCCAGCTGCCATCGGAGCTGGAGCTCATGCAGATTCTCGGGGTATCGCGCACAACACTGCGCGAGGCTCTGCGAACGCTGGAAGAGCAGGGGCGCATCACCCGCCGGCGCGGCCTGGGCACATTTGTCTCCGAGCGTTCCATCGTAAAAGACCTGAGCATCAACTTCGGCATCACCGAGATGATTCGGCAGGCCGGCTTCACTCCCAAGACCATCCAGTGTGACGTACACCGCGAGCCTGCCAGTGCGAGGGTCGCCGAGCATCTCCAGCTTGCCGAGGGCGATCCCATTTATGTCGTTCGGCGCCTCCGGCTGGCAAATGATACGCCCATCGTTTGGTCGGACGAGCGCCTGCCGGCCTCCATCCTCGACGGCCGATCTCCCAACGAGAGTGAGTTGAAAGACCAGTCGCTGTACGACTACCTCGAGAAGCACCACGGCATCCGCATCTACCAGGGTACCGCGGTGTTGCTGCCCATTGCGGCGCCCAAGGATGTGGCCGAGAAACTGCAGGTTCCGCGCCACAGCACATTGCTGCTGATCAGCCAGACGGATAGCGATGAAGCGCGTCACCCGATCATCTTCTCAGAGGAATATCACCTGACGGACAAGATCACGTTTGTCATCCAGAGGAAGGGTCCTCACTACTAGCGCAGTCAGGACCGACAGGTTTTCATTCTTCCAGTTGCAGGCATTCACGAAAGGAGGAGCGGAAAGACTTGAGAAGGGCCGAAGGCACGCAAGCAAGGAAAGTTTGCAGTATGTTTCGTAAACTGATCCTGAAAGGAGACCGCATATGACTGTACAAGATGCAGCCCAAATGGCTGCACAACAAGCGGGCGATGTCTTCTCCCGCAAAGCGTCCGGCCTGACGCGTGTGGTCAGTCCATGGACAGCCCTGGCGTACTCATTTGTGGCGCCCAACATCACGCAGGCGAGCTTCTACCTGCTGTGGTCCGTGACCCTGTTCGCGGGCGCTAACATGCAGATTGCCATCCTGTTCATGATCTCCCTGTTACCCTTCGCTGCGATCTATGTCTACTTCTCGGCGAGCATGCCCCGCTCCGGCGGCGAGTACATCTACATCAGCCGAGTGCTGACTCCCTTCCTCGGCTTCATCGCCTCCTGGACGCTGACCATCGTCGGGTTGAACTGGCAGGGTAACAACACCAACTACGTGATCAACTGGGGCTTCGGCCACACGTTCATGCAGTTGGGTCTTGTCTACAAGAACCAGGCCATGTTCAGCCTCGGCACCGAGATGGCCAAGACTCAGGGCTCGTGGTTGGTCTGGATCATGGGCACCATCTCCCTGATGCTCTCCTTCTACGTGATCTATCGCGGCATCAAGCTGTTCATGCGCTTCGTGTGGGCAGCCATGATACTTACCTGGGTCATGCTGGCCGTCTACGCCATCGTCATGCTGAGCGTGAACCCCACCGTTGTGGCAGCCGGCATGAAGGCCGTGCAGAACATCGACTACCAGAATGTCCTGGCCCAGGCGAGGTCTCTGGGGTGGCAGCCCGGCCTTTACGCCCTCCTGCCCACCGTCCTGGCCGGTATGACCTTCATGAACCTCACCTGCCTTGGCTCTACATACTCGGCTAACATCGCGGGCGAGATCAAGCGCGTCGATAAGGCTCAGCCGCTGGCGCAGTACGGGTCGATCATCCTGTTCATCGTCTACTACGAGATCTTCACGTATGTGACCTACCACGGCGTTGGTGTGGACCTGTTGCAAGCCATCTCCAAGTTGAACTCGCAGGGCGCGGACGTGCCGATCTTCAAGGCCTTCCCGCAGATCCCGTACCTGATGGTGTACGCCACTCAGAATCCGTTCCTGCTGCTCATTGGCGGCCCATTTGCTTGGGGCCTGATCAACTGGGTAGGCGCGATGGGCCTGGCGTTCGCACCGGTGCGCAACCTGTTCGCCTATTCATTCGACGGCATGCTGCCGCCCAAGTTCAATGAAGTCAACCGCCGCGGCTCGCCGGTTTATGCCGTGCTGTTGGGCTTCGTGATCGCCTGGTTCCAGTTCACCGTCAACTGCATTACGCCGCTCCTTTCGGCCTACCAGGTCTATACCATCACCATTTGGTTCTTCGGGTGGATGTTCCTGAGCATCGCTGCGATCGTCTTCCCGTGGCGGCGCAAGGACATCTGGGATAAGGCTCCTGAGGTCACGCGCCAGAAGCTCTTGGGTGCCCCCGCCATCGTGGTGTGGGGTGTGGTGGGCTTCATCATCAGCATTTTCGTGATGTATGCCACCCTCCTACCATTTTTCCAGGGTGCCTCGGTCTACGCCCAGTTGCCTGCGCTTGGTGTCTCGTTCGGCTTCTACATGATCTTGCCGATCATCTTGTACTTCGTCGCGATCTACATGAATAAGCGGCGCGGCGTGTCGCTCGACAAGCGCTTCCGCGAGGTCCCGCCAGATTAGCAGCCCTCCATATAGTGTTTCAAGCGTGAAGTAACCCGCAGGCCGAACCTGAACCGCGGCCTGCGGGTTACATACTGGAATTGTCCGGAGGTCCCATGAGTCCTTTTGGAAGTTCAAAGAAGATCCGCCTTTTCTTTACCACCGACGTGCACGGCTCGACCAGAGTCTTTAAGAAGTTCATCAACTCCGGCAAGTTTTACGAGGCGCAGGTCATCATCCTGGGGGGCGATATGGTTGGCAAAATGATCGTTCCGCTCGTGGAACAGGCCAACCACAGCTTTCGTGCCAATTATCTTGGCAAAGTGTACGATGTCGCCGACGGCGACGAGCTCAAGCACCTTGAGCAGACGCTCGAGGATTCGGGCTTGTACCCTATCCGTGTATCCCCGGATGAAGTTCGGGCATTTGGCGAGGACAAGAGCCTCGTAGAGCAGCATTTCGCGCAGCTGGCCAAGCAGCGCATCACCACCTGGCTCCAGATTGCGGATGAGCGGCTGCGCGGCACGGGCATCAAGTGCTACGTCCAGCCCGGCAACGACGATCCCTACGAGATCGACGAAGCCTTGAAGCAGTCCGAGTGCGTGATGAATGTGGACGAGACCGTTGTAGACTTGGATGACGATCATCAGATGATCAGCGTGGGCGCCGCGAACCAGACGCCCTGGCAGTGTCCGCGCGACCTGCCGGAAGAGGAGCTCACGCGGCGGATCGAGGGTGTGGCAGGCAAGGTAAAGAACCCAGCGAACGCGGTTTTCAACCTGCATGTGCCGCCCTATGACACGAACCTGGATGTTGCCCCGGAGCTGGATCCCAACTTAACACCGAAGCTCTCGCTCTCCGGCGGCTTCAAGATGATTCCGGTGGGCAGCACCGCCGTGCGCGCCGCCATCGAGAAATACCAGCCGTTGCTGGGTCTGCATGGGCATATCCATGAAAGCCGCTCCGCGCAGAAGCTGGGCCGGACCATGTGCATCAACCCGGGCAGCGAGTACGGCGAGGGTGTGCTCCGCGGCGTCGTCATCGAGTTGTCGAAGCAGAAACTCGAGAACTACACGTTTACAATGGGCTAGTAAAATACGGTGCATCTTTAAGCAAGCGGAGGTATGGATGGCGGCCAACAGTCATTTCGTCAGTGAGGCGCTCGGACTCGTAGAGCGGGCCCAAGCCAGGGGCGTATACCTGCGTATCCTCGGCTCGACGGCCTTCCGGATCCACAGCCCGGAGTATGTATCCGTTCACGAGGCCATGGATCGCCCCCTGACGGACATTGACTTTGTAGGCTACAGCAAGCAGGACCGGGCCATGGAGGCCTTCCTGAAGAGCGAGGGTTACGTTCTCACGGTGGCAGCCCTCACGCCCGAGTTATTCGCCACTCGGCGCATCTTCACTCACCCGAGCAACGGTATCCACATTGACGTGTTCCTTGACGAGCTGAGCTTCTGCCACAAGATTCCATTCAAGAACCGGCTCGAGATCGATTCGCCCACCATCCCGCTGGCGGAGCTGGTGCTGGAAAAGACGCAGATCGTGACGCTCAACCCGAAGGATATCAAGGATATGCTGATCCTCCTCGCAGCGCACCCCGTGGGCGACAACGATAATGAAACGATCAACGGCAAGCACATCGCCGGTTTGCTCAGCAAGGATTGGGGCTTCTATTACACGAACTCCCTAAGCCTGGAGAAGATTCGCAAGGGATCAGAGACCTACCGGCAGCTGTTCAGTGACCAGGATGTCCGGAACATCAATGACCGCATCGACACGCTGGGCCAGATGATCGAAGAGGCGCCCAAGTCGCTGTCATGGCGGGCGCGCGCGCAGGTCGGCCCACGGGTCAAGTGGTACAACGATGTGGACGAAGTGGAGCGCGCCGAGCATCTGGGAGATCTTTAAACAAGTCTCATGACTCACATGGAATATGTGATCGGTTGCGACCTTGGCTCGCAGGGGGTCAAGGTCATTTTGTTGACGGCGGAGGGCAGGCTGGCGGGCTCTGCCACCTCTGGCTACGGCATCGATTATCCGCATCCCACCTGGGCCGATCAGCCGGTCAACCGCTGGACAGACGCGCTGTGCAGCGCGGTCCGTCAGCTCCTTGCCGAGGCCGGCGTCCCGGCGGAGCAGGTCAAGGCCATCGGCCTCGACGCGCAGGTGGACGGCGTCGTGCCGGTCAACAAGGCGGGTACGCCCCTCATGCCTGCCATCATCTGGATGGACCGTCGCGCGGTCGACCAATGCAATGCGGTCATGCAGAGCCGTACTTCTGAGGAAGTGTTCCAGATCACCGGCCTCAATATCGACCCATCGCACGTCGCTCCCAAGATCCGCTGGCTGGCGGATCGCGAGCCCGAGGTCTATCACAAGGCCGCCCACTTCCTGCTGCCTGGCAGCTACGCAGCCTACTACCTGACCGGTGAGTTGGGCGTCGACGCCTCGAACGCCTCCTCCACGATGTTGATGGACGTGCGCACCCGGTCATGGTCGCCGGAGATGTGCGCCAGCTTCGAGATCGATATCGAGCGGCTCGCTCCCATCCTGTCATCCCTTACCGAGATCGGCACGCTGCGTCCGCGCATCGCCGAGGATCTGGGACTCAAGCCTTCCACCCGCGTGATCCTCGGCAGCGGCGATGAGCACGCCGCCTGCCTCGGCGCGGGCGTGATGCGATCCGGCCTCATCTGCGATATCGCCGGGACCGCCGAGCCGGTCTGCGTCTCCAGCACCGCGCCGCTCTTCGACCCGATCGGCCTGGTGGAGACGCACTGTCACGCCGACCCCGAGCTTTGGCTCATCGAAAACCCGGGCTTCGCATCCGGGGCGAACTATCGCTGGTTCCGCGACGAGTTCTCGGCCCAGGAGGTCCAGTCCGCTTCGGCGAGCGGCGGGAATCCATACGATCTCCTGAATGAGCTTGCCGCGCAGGCGCCGCCCGGCTCGAATGGGCTGATCTTTCTGCCATGTCTGATGGGCGCGCTGGCCCCCACCTGGAATGCGGCCGCGCGCGGCACGTACTTTGGCTTTTCCCTCTCGCACACGCGCGCACACTTCGTCCGCGCCCTGCTGGAAGGCTCTGCCTATGCCGTGCGCGATAACACCGACCAGATGCGCAAGATGGGACTGCAGCCCGAGCAGATCCGGGTCGTCGGAGGCGGCGCGCAGAGTCGGCTGTGGCGGCAGATCAAGGCCGATGTCACCGGCCTGCCCGTGGCACTCCCGCAGACCACCGAGACGACCGCCCTCGGCGCGGGCATGCTGGCGCTCGTCGGCGCCGGGCTGGTGCCCTCTCTTCAGGAAGCCGCCAGCCAGACGGTTCAGATCGTGGATGTGCTCGATCCCGACCCGCACACCCAGCGAATCTACGAGGATTACTATCAGCTCTACCGCTCCACTTACCATTCCCTGCTGCCCGTCTTCGATCAGCTCGCGGGCTTGCAGGCAAATTGAGGCTCACACCATTGACTACAGATCCGTGGCACTCTTCCAATCCGTCACATGCCGGCATCCTGAACGATGACCCAAAGCTCGGCGCGGTGCGCTGCTTCCTGCTGGACATGGACGGCACCTTCTACCTGGGCGACCGGCTGCTCGAAGGAGCGCTTCGTTTCATCGACCTGCTGCGCGCACAGGGCAAGCAGTTCCTCTTCCTGACCAACAACTCCTCCAAGCAGGGGCGGCAATACGCGGAGAAGATCACGCGCCTCGGGCTGCCGCTGCCGGAGGAGCTTGTGCTCACCTCCGGTGAAGCCACCGCCGTGTATTTGAAGGATCACAACCCCGCGGCGCGCCTCTTCGTGGTTGGCACGCCGCCGCTCGAAGAGGAATTTCGCCAGCACGGCTTCGAGCTGACGGAGGAGAACCCCCAGTTCATCGTCCTGGGCTTTGACCAGACCCTGACTTACAAGAAGTTGTGGAAGCTGTGCGATCTCGTGCGCGCCGGCGTCCCCTATATTGCCACCCATGCCGACTTCAACTGTCCGACAGAGACCGGCTGGATGCCCGATGTTGGCGCCATGATCGCCTTCGTCAAGGCCGCCACCGGCCGCGAGCCGGACCTGATCGTTGGGAAGCCGAACCGGATGATCGTCGAAGCCGCCGCCTCCAAGATGGGGCTCAAGGTGGAGCAACTCGGCATGATCGGCGACCGGCTGTACACCGATATTGCTCTCGGCGCTTCGAGCGGCATCACCACCGTACTCGTCCTGAGCGGCGAGACCAAGCCGGAGGACGTCGCAGGCTCGCCGCACAAACCGGACTACATCTTTGAGAACCTGGGGGGTGTCGCAGACTGGCTGGAGAAGGCCGGCTGATGGCTGCGCCAGCGCGCGCCGTGGTGATCGGAGCGGGTTCCACCGGCTCGGCGCTGGCGCATGACCTGAGCCTGCGTGGCCTGCAGGTCACGGTGGTTGACCGGGCAGGTGTGGCAAGCGGTGCCACCGGGCACAATCAGGCACAGCTTCACTCCGGGGCGCGTTACGCGGTCAATGACCCCGAATCGGCGCGGGAGTGCATCCAGGAAAACTGGATCCTCAGGCGCATCCTCCCCGAAGGGCTGGAGCTCAACGACGGGCTTTTCGTGGCGTTGGATGAGCCGGGCATGGCATACCGCCGTGCGTTCCTGGAAGGCTGTTCGGACTCGGGCATTCCGGTGCGCGAGCTTCCCGTCGAAGAGGCCTTGCAGTTGGAGCCTCTGCTCGACCAGCGTATCCTCGCCGCCATCCAGGTTCCCGATGGCGTCTTCGACCCCTACCGCCTGTGCCTCAGCTTCCTCGCCACAGCCTGCCGGAACGGCGCTGAGGTGCGCACCTTCTGCGAGGTCGTGCAGCTCGATACCGCCAACCGGACGGTAGTGATTCGCTCCCGGCGGACGAACGCAACAGAGAGCCTTCACGCGGACGTGGTGATCAACGCCGCAGGACCGTGGGCTGGCTCGGTCGCAGCCCTCGCCGGATCGCATGTGCCTCTGGAGCCGTCCGCGGGCGCCATGCTAACGATCGACCGGCGCGTCTGCAACATGGTTATCAACCTGCTTGCCCCGCCCGGAGATGGCGACATCATCGTTCCGCAGCGGCAGACCAGCATCCTCGGAACAACCTCCTGGAAGGTGGATGATCCCGATGACATCCCCATCTCGCCAGAGCAGATCGAATCCATTCTGGAGGTCGCGGGCGCCATGATCCCCGCCATCCGGCAGGCGCGCCAGCGCGGCGCGATGGCAGCGGCGCGGCCGCTTCTCCTCGTGGAGGGGGCGGGCGGGCGGGCCACAACAAGAGCATTCAAGTGCATCGACCATGCGGCCGGTGGCGCCCCGGGCTTTTTCTCCGTCGTGGGCGGCAAGACGACCACCGCCCGGCTCATGGCCGAAAAAACCGCCGATCAGGTCTGCGAGTTCCTGGACATCCAGTCCGCCTGCCGCACACGCGATCTGCCATTGCTCTCGCACCGGAAATGGATCGGCGCATGGAGTTGACCCCATTGCGGCTGCGTATCAAGCGAACCTCCGGCTGGCAGGAATACGACGTTCAGGTCTCACCGGGCGCCTACGTGCTGGACGCCCTCGAGGCAGCCGGCGCTCAGGATGGCAGCCTGCTCTTCCGGCATTCGTGCCATCATGCCTCCTGCGGCAGTTGCGGCCTGCGCGTCAATGGGCGGGAAAAGCTCGCCTGCGTCACCCCTCTCCGTGACGTGCTCCGCGGGCATCGACTCGTGCAGCTCGAGCCGCTGCGTAATTTCCCGGTCATCGGTGACCTGCTCGTGGAATTTAACCCGTTCATGCACAAGCTTGACTCACTCGATATGCCGCTGCGCCGCCGCGTCGATCCCCTCGGCAGCCGCCCTAACCTCGAGCGCATCGAGGAGCACACCGCACCGGACCTCGCCGCCGCCTTCAATCGCTTCGAGAACTGCATCGAGTGCGGGCTGTGCGTGAGCGCCTGCCCGGTGGCAGGGCAGGATGCCCAATATGCCGGCCCCGCCATGCTGGCTGCTGCAGGACGCCTCGCGACCGAGCCGCGTGGGCGGCTATTGGCCGACGTCCTCGCTCGCGTGGACCACGAGCAAGGGCTGTGGCGCTGCCATGGCGTCTTCGAGTGCTCGGAGGTCTGCCCGGCGAACGTGGACCCTGCCCGCGAGATCATGAAGCTGCGCGCGCGTCTGCTCGGCGCCTCGGCTCGGGAGCGCACCTAGTTGCAAACGCACAGTCGCTGGTTCACACTGCGCGTCAAAGCGCCGAGCATGCTAGCCTTCATGCTGCACCGCCTCTCGGGCATCGGGCTGGTGGCCTATCTGTTTCTGCACCTCGCCCTGCTGAACCAGCTCCGGCAGGGGCCGCAGGCCTGGAATGGCTTCCTGGAGCTGATGCGCTCGCCGCTGGTGCTCCTCCTCGACGCCCTGCTGTTCTTCGGCGTCCTCATCCACGGCCTGAATGGTCTACGGCTTATTCTCGTTGGGCTCGGCCTCTTGCTGCCATACCAAAAGCACATCTTCTGGGCTTGCCTGCTGATCGCGTTGGCCCTCACTGCTCTTGGCCTCGCAGCCATGGCGATGAAGTAGATGGGTTCTATGCAGGCGGACCGGTCGCGTTGGGTTTGGTTCTTGCAGGCGGTTTCCGGCGCGGCGCTGGTCGTGCTGGTCGGTGTGCACCTCATCGCGCAGCATTTCCTTGCGGCCGGGGGCTTGCGGGACTTTAACGAAGTCGTGGCATACCTGCGCCAGCCGGTCGCCCTCGCGCTCGAGCTTTCTTTTCTGGTCGTGGTTGCCGCGCATGCGCTCCTCGGCCTCCGCGCCATCTTCAGTGACCTGGGGCTTTCGCCCCGGTCGCAACTCGCGGTCGATGTGATTCTGTGGATCGTTGGCATCCTGACCGTACTCTACGGCCTGCAGCTCACCTGTCAGGTCATCCAATACTAGCAAGGAGCATCCCTATGAAGCTTCAATACGACCCCGCGGAGGGACCCGCCTTTTGGCAGGCTATCGAGAGACTGCCCGGCTATCCGGCGGGCGAGCACATGCCCATTCCTATCATGCTCTTTGAGTCGGATGCCGTGTACAAATTGCCCGACGTGCTGAAGCGGGCGAAAGGCGACCCGGCCAAGCCCGTGCTCATGGTCATGGATAACACACCGATGTCGCGCCAAGGCAAGGATTTGAAGGAGCTCGTACAGCAGGTCCTGGCTTCCGCGGGTTGGCGCGTCGAGCCGGTCGTCATGCAGCCGGACACCACCGGCCAGGTCCACACCGACATGCCGCACATCGAGGCGGTCAAGCAGCATATCCGGGAGGGCATGACCCTGCTGGCAGTTGGGTCGGGCACGGTCTGCGACATCACCAAGCACGCCAGCTATCTCTGTGAAAAAGAAACGGGCACGCGCTCCAATCTCGTCGTCTTCCAGACGGCGAATAGCGTCAGCGCTTTCACGTCCAATATGGCGCCTACCTTCGTCGACGGCGTCAAGCGCACCCTCGCCTCGCGCTACCCCGATGCGCTGGTCTGCGACATGGAAACGCTCGCCGATGCGCCCTACGAGATGACCGCCGCCGGTGTCGGCGATCTGCTCGCCGCCTTCGTCAGCCTGCCGGACTGGTACCTTGCGAACCAACTCGGCATGGACGACAGCTACAGCGAGCTGGCGCAGGACCTCATGGGACCGCTCGATACGATCTTCCGCGAATCGGCTCAGAGCATCCGAGACCGCTCGCCGGAAGGCATGGCTGTCCTCGCCAAGATGATCGCGCTGGGCGGGCTGGCGATGTCCCTCTCCCACGCCACCACGCCCATGTCCGGCTACGAGCATGTCATGTCTCACATTCTCGACCTGCTGGCGGAGGCCGCGGCTCAGCCGCTGGCCCAGCACGGGTCCCAGGTGGCCCTCACCACGCTGCTGGCAGCCGAGGCGTACCAGCGCTTCATGCAGGAGTTCGACGCGAGCGAGGTCAATGTGGACGCCTGCTATCCCGACCCCGCCGCCATGAGCGCCCGCATCCGGCAGGTGTTCCTCCAGGTCGACCCGAGCGGCAAGGCCGGCGAGGAATGCTGGGCAGACTATCGCCTGAAGCTGGAGGCCTGGCACGCGCAGCGCCCTCGCTTCGAGCAGTTCCTCAAGACCTGGCCCGAGATACAGCCGAAGCTCGCGGCATGGACACGCACGCCAAAAGACATCCTCGACATTATCCAGGCCACCGGAGGACCGCTAACGTTCAGGGGGCTGGTGCCGCCGAAATCGAAGGAGCAGGCCCTGTTCGCGTTCCTGAGCGCTCCGCTCATGCGCAAGCGGCTCACGGTCGGCGATATGTTCATCTTCCTGAACTGGGATCGGGAAGACCTGTGGGCCAAAGTATGGAAGGGCGCGCAGCCGGGTGCTTGAGTCTCGTTAATGCGGTCAAAGGAGGATGAGATGAGCGGACGTTTGGATGGCAGGATCGCGCTGGTAACCGGCGCCAGTGAGGGCATCGGCCGCGCTACCGCGCTGGCCCTGGCGCGTGAAGGAGCCGCTGTGGTGGTGACTGCTCGCAACGCCGATGCGCTGAAGCAGCTCGTGGGCGAGATCGAGTCGCAAGGTGGAAAGGGCCTGGCTGTGCCCGGCGACGCGCGGCTGGATGAAGACGTAGCCCGCGTCCGGGACGCCACCCTCGCGCTGTATGATGAAGTGGACATCCTCGTGAACAATGTCGGCATCGCCAAGTATGCCCCGTTCTCCGAGATGACCATCGAGGACTATGACTGGATGATGGATACCAACATGCGCTCCACATTCCTCTTTACCAAGGCCTTTTTCCCGGGCATGGCGGAGCGCAGGCAGGGCTGGGTGGTGATCGTGGCCTCGGTTTCCGGGCTGATGGGCCTGCCGAACGAGACGGGGTACGCCCCTTCCAAGCACGCCCAGGTCGGCTTCGCCCGCGCGCTGGACCACGAGGCCATCAAGGTCGGCGTCAAGGTCAGCCTGATCGTGCCCGGCAGCGTCAACACGCGCCACGCCTTCGGAACGGGTCGCACGCCGCAGGATGCGAAATTGCCGGAATACATGGATCCTCAAGATGTGGCGGAGGCGGTCGTCTTCGCCGTCACTCAGCCCGAGAAATCGCGGTTGTTCATGCTCGGCATGAGGCCGATGAACGAGACCCTCTTCGATTGATCCGCCCGATCGCGCAGCGTATGCAGACTTCCGAAGTCCACAAGACTTCGGAAGTCTGCATTTTGGCAAGAGATGCGCTGCGCACGCCTCGGGACATCACCTACGCGCATTCTGTGCCTTCTACCTGCCAGTTTTGAGAACAATCCGATGGAGATTGAGAGTTGCCGCCGTGATAAGATTGCCGGCAAGTCAGGCTGCTTGCGGTCTGGAGTGGCAGTTGGCTGGGTCCGCGGGAACGAACGCTGAATGATCACCGTCTGGAGCAGGCCGTCCGCATCTGCGCAGCCTGGCAGGTTGGCCCTCTCAGCCGCCTCGTAAAGGGAGAGAAAAAGTTGAAGCAGTACAGGCAAGGCACGCTCCTGATCGTGGTCGCCGTGGCTCTCGCAGCTTTTCTGGCAGCCCCCGCCCGCGCGCAAAGCGGAGGCGGCGTGACGATGGCGGTCGAGGCTGGCTTTGACGGCTATTGCAAGGAAGGCGCTTGGATGCCTGTCCGCGTCACCCTCGCCAACGATGGGCCGGACCTTGCCGGGCGGGTACAGCTCGCCTATGAGACACGCTACGGCATTAACGACCGGATCCAGAGCGGCGAGCTCCAGCTCCCGACCACCTCCCGGAAGGAATTGACGCTCTACGCTTACCCGCCTCAGAGCAGTTACACGCTGACCGTCTCTCTGCTGATGAACGGGAAGGCCGTCGCCGGGAGCAAGGTGACGCGCCAATGCGTGCTATCGAACGACATGATCATCGGCGTCGCGGCAGACCAGCCCGGTTCATACGACCTCCTCAAGCAGATCGATCTCTCTCAGGGCCATGTGTTTACAGCCCAGGTTCACTTGAATGACCTGCCCCCGCAGGCCCAGGGCTGGGAAACCCTGGATGGGCTCGTCATCTCGGGCGTGGACACCGCTGTGCTGACCGACGCGCAGCGCGCCGCCATGAAGAGCTGGGTCGCCAGTGGTGGCAAGCTCGTCGTCATCGGCGGGCCGCAATGGCAGGCCGCGGCGGCCGGCTTGCGCGATCTCCTGCCGGTGGACATCCGATCCACACACACGGTCGCCAACCTTTCGGCTCTCCAGGATTATTTCCGGCAGTCCAATGCGCCGGATGGGCCCGCCATCGTGTCCGTGGCGACGCCGCGGATCGGCGCAACTACCCTCGTCGAGGCGGACGGTTTGCCGCTCGTCGTCCGCAAGCTGCTCGGCTTCGGGGAGGTGCTCTACATCTCCGCCGATCCCTCACTCCAGCCGTTGAGCCGCTGGGACGGGATGAAGGAACTATATTCCGGTCTCCTCGGGACGAAACCGGCGCGGCCTGAGTGGATGAAAACGCCGTGGGACCCGTCCTCCGCCAACCAGGCCCTCTCCGCCCTGCGTGAGCTTGGGCTGCCTTCCACGCTCTACGTCTGCGGCTGGATGGGCCTCTATATCGCCATCATTGGCCCCCTGAATTTCATCATCCTGAGGCGCAGGAAGAAGGGCGAGCTGGCCTGGATCACCATCCCCGCCCTCGTCGTACTCTTCAGCCTGCTCGCATACCTGTATGGGAATGTCTTTCGCGGCAGCCGCCCGATCCTCAACCGCATCGCCGTGGTCCAGGCCTGGGATGGCTCCGACCAGGCGCAGGTGCATGGGCTGGTTGGCGTCTACTCTCCCGGCCGGGCAAAGTACTCCCTCGAAGCGGACGATCCCTTCATCTTATATCCGTTCGATAACGCCGCCTCTGCATCGATCCAAAGCGGGGGGACGACCGCCGTGTCCGACCTGCCTGTGGAGATCGGCGGCATGAAGGCCGTCGCCGTGGATGGCAGCCTGCAGGCGCTGCCCATCCGGCATGATCTTGTGCTCACTGTAGACAAGACAACCGCCATTCTGCGTGGCCGGATCACCAACGCCAGCCCCTACACGTTGCGCGGCGCGATGCTGGTGACGGCGGGCGATTGGAAAAGCCTGGGTGATCTGCCGCCGAGCGGTTATATCAGGGTCAATGTATCCCTCGCCTCATCCAGCAGCGGCCCGCAGTTCTACGCGCAAGAACCAATGAACATTCTCAATTACTTCCCGTACAATGGCGTCTCCGACCAGGACATGGCTCGCAAGCTCGCCATGCTCCAGGCGCTGTTGAGCCAGCGGTATCGTGGCAATTGGGGCATCTTCCTGATGGGCTGGCTCGATAACCAAATGCTGCCTGTTCGCGTGCAGGGCCGCCAATTTGGGGCCATCGATACCGCTCTGTACGTGGACCTGCTGGACCCATCCGTGCAGTACAAGTCCGGCGCTGTGGGCATCACGCCGGGCCTCATGGCGTGGGAGGCCTCCGCCGATGGGTCTGGGCCCTTTTCCCCCAATTACTATGGGCAGGGTTCAGGCGGCAGTTATGTGCTGCGCTTCCATCCGGCCATCCCCATCACGTACAAGTCCGTGGCGCGGCTGGATCTGGATCTGGATGTCAATGCGGGCGCTTTACCATCACAAGTCTCCAATCAGGTGGCTGCCTGGCTCTGGGATTATGAGGACGGGCAGTGGTTCAAGGTGGACAACCTGACGTGGGGCGGCCTGAATGACATCCCGGCCCCGTCCCGCTACGTCGGGCCCGGCGGCGAAGTGAGATTGCGCATCGAACCTTTGGCAAACTCGTATCTCAGCGTCAGCCGATCGACGGTTTCGCTAGAGGTGGACCGGTGAGCGCCATTGTCGAGATCCGTGACCTGAACAAGCACTTCGGCGGGCGGGTTGCAGTCGATCACGTCAGCATGGCGATTGAGGCCGGCGAGATCTTCGGACTCGTCGGGCCGAACGGCGCCGGCAAGACCACCACCATGCGCATGCTTGTCACGCTGCTCGAGCCCGATAGCGGGGAGATTCTCGTGGGCGGCCATTCCGTCAGCCATGATCCGAGCCGGGTGCGCGCCCTCATCGGCTACATGCCCGACGCGTTCGGCGTGTATGACCAGATGACCGTCAGCGAATACCTGGACTTCTTCGGCGCCTGCTACGGCATCCCGCCGGCACAGCGTGTCAGCCTCATCAAGGACCTGCTCGAATTGGTGGACATCGGTCACCGCCGCGACGACATGGTGGATACCCTGTCACGCGGCCTCAAACAGCGGCTTGGCCTGGCCCGCGTGCTCATGCACGACCCGGGCGTGCTCGTTCTCGACGAGCCCGCCTCCGGGCTGGACCCGCGTGCCCGCGTCGAGATCCGTGAGCTGTTGCTGGAGATCGCGCGGCTCGGCAAGACCATCCTGTTTTCCAGCCACATCCTGGCCGATGTTGCCGAGTTGTGCTCGCGTGTCGCCATTATGGAGAGCGGCAGGCTGGTTGCCGTGGGCTCGTTGGATGAGCTCAGCCGGGAGGCCGTGCCGCACCGGCTCGTGCAGTTCGCGCTTCTGAACCATCCGGATGCGGCCGAGGCCCAGGCTGCCCTTGCATCTTTGCCGGGTCTCTCGAACGTGCGGCCTCAAGAGGGCTTTGTCCGCACCGATTGGCTGGCGTTCAAAGCGGAATTCGACGGCGATGACGATGCCCTGCAATCCCTGCTCAGGCAGGCGCTCGATCGCGGTCTGCCTGTCGTCCATTTCAGCGAACAAACGCAGGATTTGGAAGAGGTCTTCATGCGCACCACGCGCGGGATCGTTTCGTAAGCTGCGGAGAGAATAGCTCTCATGGAAAACGAAGCCACCGCCCCTGTCCCATCCCCAGCCCGCAGCAAGCACCCTGATCTGATCCGCCGGGCGCTGGAGAACCCTGTTATACGCAAGGAACTGCGCGGGCGTATGCGCGGCCGGCAGGCCTTCCTTCTGCTCACGCTCTACCTGCTGATGCTGGCAGTCGTGACAGGCGTCGTCTATGCGGGGCTGGCAACCACCCAGTCCTACACGGGCGGGAGCCTGCAGATACGGCAGACCTCGGGCAAAGCCATCTTCGGAACGGTCGTGCTGCTGGAGCTCTTCCTGATCTGCTTCATCGCGCCGGCGCTGACCTCCGGCGCCATTACCTCCGAGCGCGAGCATCAGACCTTCGACCTGCTTCGCACCACTACGCTGCCCGCCCGGTCTCTGGTATTGGGCAAGCTCGGCTCGTCCATGATCTATCTCCTCCTGCTGGTCTTCGCCGCCCTTCCGATTGAGAGCATCGCATTCCTGCTGGGCGGCGTGGGTTTGGAAGAGATCGTCATCTCGACCGTGCTGATGGTCGTCACGGCCGTGTTCTTCTGCACGCTCGGCATGTTGCTCTCGAGCCTGCTGAGGCGCACGCTGGCGGCAACCGTCGCCTCCTATGCCGCTATCATCCTGTCCAATATCCTGCTGGGGTTGGCCTTCTTCATACTGGCGGCCATCAGCCCGGTGTGGACGCCCGGCTCCGGCAGCCAGCTCTGGATCGCCACGCTGCTGAACGTGATGCTGTGGGTGCTGGTATGCACCAACCCCATGCTCGCAGCCGTGATGAGCGAGGTGATCCTCGTGGATAGTCAGAACCTGTTCTACACCAACCAATCCTTGTTCGGCGGTCATACCGTGTGGCTTCCGTCTCCGTGGATACCGTTCATTGTCATCTATGTTGGCCTGGCGTTGTTGATGATCGCCGTCAGCATCCGCCTCGTGCGCAGGCGAGACCGCTGATGGACGCCGCCTCCGATCTCGACGCCTTATCCGCGATCATCGCTGGCTGCCTCCGGCGTATGCGCCTGCAGCGTGCCCTGCGCTGGTGCCTGCTCGGACTGGACCTTGGCTTGCTATTGGCGCTGCTGCTTGGCGGAGCCGGCTTGTTGCAGGCGCGGCTCGTGAGGCCGCAGTTCCTTGCGTTGGTGGCGGCGCTTGCATTGCTGCTGCCCCTCCTCTCGGCTCTGGTCGCCTATCTGTGGCCGCTGCCCCGTTTGCACGCGGTCCGTCGGCTCGACCGCGTGCTGGGCTTGCAGGAACGCCTCAGCACCGCCCTCGAGATCAGCGAGGCCGAGCGTGCCGCCAACCCGCTGCTCCGGCAGCAGTTGGAGGACACCCGCCGCCTCGCGCGCGACGTGAGGCCTGCCCACGACCTGCCTCTGCGGCTGCGCCCGGTGGAAGCCGCTCCCGCCCTGCTCTGCCTGCTGTTGATCGCACTGCTCTGGGTGCGCGGCGAGTCCTTGTTCCAGGCTGCTCGCCGCGCCGCTTCGGTGAAGCAGGCCGTCACGCAACAGCAGGAGAACATCGAGAAGATCCTGAGCCAGATCGACAAGAACAATACACTGACCGAGGCGCAGAAGCAGGCGCTCTCGCAGCCTCTGGAGCAGGCTCTGCAAGATCTCCAAAAGAATCCCTCGCAGGAAAGTTCCGTCTCCGTGCTGACCAGTACCGGCGAGAAGCTCCAGTCGCTTTCCGACCCGCAGGCGCAGCAGATGGGCCAGGCGCTGCAACAGGCGGGTGGCCAGTTGAGCAGCCAGGCGGGCAGCCCGTTGCAATCGGTGGGTCAGGCATTGGAGCAGGGCAACGCGGTCGGTGCGGCCGCGCAGCTCGCGCAGATCGATCCCGGCAAGCTCAGCCCCGCACAGGCGCAGCAGTTGGCGGGCCAGCTCCAGTCCTTGGCGCAGGCGCTCGGTTCCAGCAACCCGGCTCTGGCCTCGCAGTTACAGCAGGCCGCTCATGCGCTTCAGAGCGGGGACACGGCCGCCGCGCAGCAGGCCTTGCAAAGCGCGGCTCAGTCGCTGGCACAAGCAGGGCAGCAGTTGGCGTTCTCCCAGGTGGCAGGCCAGGCGGGGCAGGTAATGCAGCAGGGGGCCGGGCAGGTGCTGGCCGCGGGTGGCGGTCAGCAGGCAGACCAGCCTGGCGCAGGCCAGATCCCCGGGCAGGGTCAGGGGCAGGCCGGCGCGCAACCCGGCGGGAGTCAGCCGGGCGGCTCCCAGGAGGGACAAAGCAACTCGGGCAGCGGGCATGGAGCCGGGCAGGGCCAGGCCGGCGGCCAGGAAGCGCCGGATTCTCCCATCGATCAGAACAATGGTCCGGGCAGCGGCGCGGAAGCCACGTATGAGCAGATCTACGCGCCCAGCCTGCTGGGCGGCAGCGGCGGCTCGAATGTTCAACTCCCCGATTCAGGTCAGGACGGGACGACCATCGGGCAGGGCCCCATTACACCCGGAGAGAACAACCAGAGCATGGTTCCCTACCAGCAGGTGCTCGGCCAGTATGAACAGGTGAACCAGCAGGCCATCGATAACGGCGCCGTGCCGTTCGAGTTCATGCAGGTCGTCCGCAGCTACTTCGACTCACTCAAACCCTGAGGTGCTTATGAGCGAACTCACCGTCGAGCAATTCCGCCTCGGTGCCGCCCGAGTGGAAGAAGAGGTCGGCAAGGTCATCGTCGGGCAGGTGGACGTGGTGCGCCATGTTCTGGTCAGCATCCTCGCTGGCGGGCATGTGCTCCTGGAAGGCGTGCCCGGCCTCGGCAAGACCATGCTGATCCGCACCCTGGGCCAGGCGCTCGACCTCAAGTTCTCGCGCATCCAGTTCACTCCCGACCTAATGCCCGCCGACATCCTCGGCACCGAGATCTTGAGCGACGAGGGCGGGCGCCGCGAGTTCCGCTTCCGGTCGGGCCCCATCTTCGCCAATTTGGTCCTCGCCGACGAGATCAACCGCGCCACGCCTAAGACGCAGTCTGCGCTGCTGGAGGCCATGCAGGAGGGCTCCGTGACGGTCGCGCAGAAGACCTATCGGCTGGACGAGCCGTTCTTCGTGCTCGCCACCCAGAACCCCCTCGAGATGGAGGGCACGTATCCTCTCCCTGAGGCGCAGGTCGACCGCTTCTTCTTTAAGGTCAACGTCGATATGCCGCAGGTCGCCGACATGGTCGAGATCCTCGACCGCACCACCGGCAAGAGCGTGCCGTCTGCGGGCTGTGTAATCTCCGGCGCGGAGATCATGCAGATGCGCGACCTGGCGCGCGGCGTACCCGTCGCATCCCATGTGCGCGAGTACATCGCGGAGCTTGTGCTGGCGACGCACCCGGAACAGGAGGAGGCGACGCCGCTGGTGAAGAAGTACGTACGCTATGGCGTATCGCCGCGCGGCGGTCAGGCGCTTATGCTGGGCGCGAAAGTGACCGCGCTGCTGGAGGGGCGCTACAACGTCGCCTTTGATGACGTCCATGCCGTCGCGCCCGCAGCCCTCCGCCACCGCCTCATTCTCAACTTCGACGGCCTCGCAGAGGGGATCCGCCCCGACGACGTGATCGCGGAACTCGTTGAGCATGTTCCGCAGGGGAACGCGTAGGTACATGGAACACGGATTACGCGGACGAAACGGATTTTCACGGGAGCATTTCATTAAATCCCAAGCTATATCCGTATCCGTGTGAGTCTGTGCAATCCGTGACATCCGTGTACTCCCAATTTTCCCATGCTCTTCGATGAGACCACCCTCCGCAAGCTGAAGCAGCTCACGCTGGTTGCCTCGCGCGTCCGTACGGGGGCAATCAAGGGCGACCGGCGCTCGTCCCGGCGCGGCAGCAGCGTAGAGTTCGCCGACTACCGCGATTACACGCCCGGCGACGATCTGCGGCGCCTCGACTGGAACATCTATGCGCGGCTGGAGCGGCCCTTTATCAAGATGTTCGAAGAGGAAGAGGACCTCGCCGTTTATATCCTGCTCGACGGCTCGCGCTCTATGGATTGGGGCGAGGGCGAGCAACACAAGTTCCTGTATGCCCTCCGGCTTTGCGCCGGGCTGGGAGCCATCGCTCTGGCATCCGGTGACGCGTTATCCTTCGCCTTGCTGCAAAGCGGCGGAATAAGGGCAGGCTTCGGTCCGATGCGAGGCGAGGCCTCGCTCTCGCGGATGTTCGATGTGCTGGAGGGACTCCAGCCGGGCGGTAGTACACAACTGAATGAGTCCCTTCATCAGTTCGCGGTGACGCCGCGGCGCCCCGGGCTGGTCATCCTCATTTCCGACCTCCTCTCCGCGGACCAGCCGGAGCTCGGGCTGCGGCCGTTGCTGGCGCGCGGAAGCGAAGCGGCGATCCTGCACTTGCTCTCGCCCGATGAGCTTGACCCGCCATTGAGCGGAGACCTGCAGTTGGTCGATGTGGAAACCGGCGCGCAGCAGGTTGTCTCGCTAGATGGCAGATTGCGGACGCTCTACCAGGACCGCGTGCGCTCCTGGATTCGGGACACCCGGGGTGAATGTAGAAAGCACGGCGTCGGATACGTCCAATTCAGCACCGCGCGGCCTTGGGACCAGTTGGTGCTGCTGGAGCTGCGGCGCAGCGGGATCTTGAAATGACCTTCTTGAGTCCATCCGCCCTCTGGCTGCTGGCTGCGGCCTTGCCCATCATCGTGTTGTACATGCTGAAGATGCGCCGCAAGCCGGTCCGCGTCTCCTCGACGCTGTTGTGGACCCAGTTGCTGCTGGACCGCGAGGCCAATGCCCCGTGGCAAAAGTTGAGACGGAATCTGCTCCTGCTCCTGCAACTGTTGATACTAGCAGCGCTGGTGCTGGCCGCAGCCCGACCGGCGATCCGAACGCCTGTCGTCGCATCGGGCTCGGTCATCGGACTGCTCGATGCCTCGGCCTCCATGAATGCGGTGGACGGGAACAGATCCCGCTTCGATGAGGCGCGCCAGGCAGTCGCATCGCTGATCGATGGGATGCCATCGGGCTCATCGATGACGCTGATCCTGGTGGGCACAACGCCGAAGGTGCTGGCTGCCTCAGAGTCCGACAAGAACGCACTGCGGGCTGCGCTGGCAGGAGCGACTTCGACTCAGGGCAGCGCAGATTGGCAGGCGGCATTCGCCCTCGCCGCGGGGGCTGCGCACGGCAGCCAGGGGAGCGTGACGGTCATCGTCTCCGATGGAGGCCTGCCCGATTCCGGCTTGCCTGCACTGCCGGGTGATGTCCGCTACGTGCCGGTTGGCAACCTGGATAACAACATCGCCATCACCGCGCTGGCCCTTCGTCCTACCGCCGGGGCCCCGGAGCTGTTCGCGGAGGTGACGAATTACAGCCAGGCGGATCGGACGGTCCTGCTGTCCTTCTATCTCGGCGAGCAGCTTCTGACGGCCTACCAGCTCAAACTGGCGCCTCGAGAGCACAAGGGGCTCACATTGGACCAACTCCCCGGTGCCTCGGGCGTGTACAAGGCGCGCATCAGTGATCCACATGGCGGCGCATTGGACGCCCTGTCCCTCGACGACACGGCGTTCGCGGTGTACCAGGCATCGTCGGCACGGAGGGTGCTGCTGATATCAAAGGGCAACCTCTTCCTCGAGCAGCTATTGGCCTCCCTGCCGGGCATCAAGCCGTTCAAGGCGCTCGCGAACCAGGCTGGCAGCGTTCAAATACCGGCGGAGCCATTCGATCTATACGTGCTGGACGGCGTCTACGAAGACGGGCTGACCAGGGGCAACCTGCTGATGATCGACCCGCCGGCCAATCCGCTGTTTGTGGTTGGCGAACCTTTCCAGCAGATGAGCAGCGTGAAAGTCAACCCGTCCGACCTGACACGCTACGTGGACTGGGGAAACATCCACGTGATGCAAGCCGAGAGCGTGAAGCCGCCGGATTGGGCGGATGTGCTGGTGCAGGCAGACGGCGGCCCATTGGTGTTCGCCGGTGAGACGCTTGGGCGGCGCATCGCGGCTGTGACGTTTGATCTGCGGCAGAGCGACCTGCCTCTTCAGGTCGCGTACCCGATCCTCTTCTCGAACTTGATCAACTATCTTGTCCCGCCCACCCCGTTCGACGCGACGCAATCGCTTCGCCCGGGCGGGAGCCTCTCCATCGTTCCGCCCTCGGGCATCAAGCAGATAGCCATCGTCTCGCCGTCCGGACAGGCGGTCTCTTACACGCCCGGCGTCGGCAAGCTGGTCTATGACGGCACCGCTGAGCTTGGATACTACGCCGTGAACTTTATCGCCAATGACGGCAGCACCACGGCCGATTACTTCGCGGTCAACCTGTTCGACCCGTCGGAGTCGGATATCCGCCCGCGGCCCGGCATCCAGGTGGGCCGCACGATCATCAACCCGACCGCCTCGAGACAGGTGGGTGAGCGCGAACTGTGGCAGTGGCCCGCCGCGGTGGGTCTCGTCCTGCTGCTGGTCGAATGGCAGGCATCCCATCGCAAGCCGTTACGCCTGCCGTCCCTCCGCCGGAAGGGAAGCCCCTCGCCGACATGAGGTTTGGGTCGCCGTTCTTCCTGCTACTCCTGTTGCTGCTCCCGCTCCTGGCGTGGATGGGCTGGCCCTCGGCCGGTCGCTGGCACAGGCGCGAATTCGTCTCGCTGGTGCTGCGGCTGGTGATCGCGGCGTGCCTGATCCTGGCGCTCGCCGGCTTGCAGCTCGTTCGGGGCGGCAATGACCTCGCCCTCGTCTTCCTCGTGGATGTCTCCGACTCGATGCCGCAACAGGCTGTCTCGGGCGAGATCGGATATGTCCGCGAGGCGCTGGCGGGCATGGGACCGAACGACCAGGCCGCGGTGATCCTGTTCGGCGCCGATGCGCTCGTCGAGCGCCCGATGCTGGCAGGCCGGGAGCTTTCCACGGTCACGTCCGTACCCATCACGACCCAGACGGACCTCGCGAAGGCGATCCAGCTCGGCATGGCGCTGTATCCATCCGGGCCGGCGCGCCGCATGGTGATCCTCTCCGACGGCGCCGAGACCGGCGGCAACGCGCAGTCGGCAGCGCAGATCGCAGCGGCCTCGGGTGTGCAGATCTTCTCCGTCCCGTTCGTCTCGCAGCCTGGCGCCGACGCCATGGTAACCGGCGTGGACGCGCCTACGCACTTGCGACCGGGAGAGAAGTTCGATCTGAACATGAACGTGCAAGCCAGCGCGCCGATGCAGGCCAACATCCGGGTCATCGCCGGTGACCAGGTCGTCTACGACCAGCCACGCGAACTGCGACGCGGTACGCAGACCTTCAGCCTGCCGCTCACGGCCGGCGACCCGGGCTTCATTGATTACCGCGTACAGATCACGCCCGGGCAGGACCTGTACTATCAGAACAACACACTGGATGCATTCTCACGCGTCGAAGGGCCGCCCGGCATCCTGATGGTCGCATCGCAAGGCAGCGAGTCGCGGCCCGAAGAATACTCCGCGCTCATGGCGGCGTTGAAAGCGGCAGGCTTCCGCGTGGACCGTGTACCTCCGCAACTGCTGCCCTCGGACCTGCCCGGTCTGGCGCGCTATGATTCCATCGTGCTGGTGGATGTCCCTGCAACGGAGTTGGGCGTGAACCAGATGGAGGCGCTGCAAAGCTACGTGCGGGATGTCGGAGGCGGGCTGGTTGTCGTGGGAGGACCGGCGAGCTACGGCGTGGGCGGCTACTACGACACCCCGCTGGAATCCGCATTGCCAGTCGACATGCAGATCAAGGATGAGAAGCGCAGGCCTTCGCTCGGCATTGTCTTCATCATCGATCACTCCGGCTCCATGGGCGAGACCAGCGGCAGCGCGGTCAAGCTCGAGCTTGCCAAGGAAGCCGCGGCGCGTTCCGTCCGTATGCTCTTCCCGACGGACCGCGTGGGCGTGATCGCTTTCGACGACGTGGCAAGCTGGGTGGTCCCCATGACTCCGCTATCGGATGCCCTCGCCGTCACACGCGCCATCGGGAGCATCCAGGTCGGAGGCGGCACGGACATCCTGGGCGGCGTGCATGCCATGGCACGGGTGCTTCCAGGCGACCCGGCCAAGGTCAAGCATGTCATCCTGCTGACCGACGGAGGCGCAGACCCCACGGGTATCCCGGAACTGGTGCAACAACTGCATGAGCAGGGCATCACGCTCTCGACGGTAGGCATCGGCAACGACGCCGCGCCCTTCCTGAAGGATCTGGCAAGCATCGGGGGCGGGCGCTATCACTTCACCAGCGATGCAGGGAGCATCCCGTCCATCTTCACCGAAGAGACGACCATGGCTATGCGAGCGTACCTCGTTGAGGAGCCCTTCCATCCGAAGCTGGCAAGCCCCTCACCGGTTTTGTCAGGCATCGGTAGCGTGCCCGAGCTGTATGGATATGTCGCCTCGAGCCCGAAGCCGCTGGCACAGGTGATCCTGCAATCGGATCAGAAAGACCCCATCCTGGCAACCTGGCAGTATGGTCTTGGGCGGTCGGTCGCGTTCACGTCGGATGCCACCGGTCACTGGGCACGGGATTGGGTGAACTGGAAGAACTTCCCTGCGTTCTGGGCGCAGGTGGTGCAGTCAACGATGGGTGGCACGCAGAACGCGGCACTCAACATGAGCGTGAAGAACGACGAGGCTTCCTCGACCATTACCCTGGACGCGCTGACGCGGGTGGGGGATTTCCTCAATGGTTATCAGGTGAAGGCCAACATCGTCTCTCCAGCGGGCGATGCGCAGACCATCACACTGCAACAGGTCGCTCCGGGCCGGTATGAGGGCGTGTTCGAGCCTGCCCAGCAGGGCAATTACATCATGCGGTTTACCGGCGTGGATGAAGGCGGCGCGTCGTTCTCCGAAACGCAGGGATGGACGATGAGCTATTCCCCCGAGTACGGCGACACACCGCCCAACCCCGACCTGCTGGTGCGCCTGGCGACCATCACCGGCGGAAAGGTCGCTCCACCCAACCCCTCGGCGTCATTCGAGCACACCCTTCTCGGGTCGCGAGCCACGCGCCCGGTCGCACCATGGTTGATCGTGCTGGCAGCCCTGTTGCTGCCACTGGACGTGGCGAGCCGGCGACTTGCCCTCTCACGCACGGACCTCCTGCGATGGCGCGACAGGCTCGTTTCACGCATCGCCGGCCCGGCGCAGCAAGGCGAGGCTCCGGCCTTACCAGACGAGCGCATGAGCGCGCTCATGCGCTCAAAAGAGAGGGTGCAGCGCATCGATGCCTGGCAGGGGAAGAAGCCAGCAGCGGGGAGCAGCCCGCAGCCGCTGCCGCCGGATACGCTCACTGCCGAGCGTATCACAGCTCCGCGAGAACCCGGCAGGATCCCGCCTGCAACGCCGGAATCGCAGCCAGCGCTCACGCAAGCACTATTGAAGCGCAAGAATCAATTGAAGAAGGACAAATAGGCCGGGTCAGAGCAGCGGATGCCACAAAAGTGACAGCGCAATCGCAGCAACCGCCAGTATCGCAGCCGCAGCGGTAAAGAATGCGCTCACTTCCGACGTCTCGTGCTTGATGATCAGGTAAGTCGGCAGGTTCTGGAAAACATGCTGCAGCTCTGCGGCGCTCGAAGCGGGGTAGTATGCGCCGCCCGTCAGGCTGGCTACATTCTTTAGCGTCAGCTCATCGATCCCCCTTCGAAAGAGACCTCCTCCGCCAAACCCGCCGCCGAAGCCGCCGAACCCGCCGATACCGGAAGGGTCGCTGGTCTGGCAACTGGCGGTCTCGCTGCCGTTTGGTGTGCCAAAGCCAATGGTGTAGACCCGGACGCCCCGATCGGCGGCCTGCTGTGCGGCGTCGAGTGGCGAAGTTCCCGTGTTGCTCGCGCCGTCGGTCAGGACCACGATGATGTCGGGAGCGTAGGCCCCTTTCGCAACGGGCGGCGGCTCATCCGACGGGTCGACCACACTCGGAGCGACAGCCTTGTCCACCTCGGCGATCGAATCCAGCGATTTCAAGATGGCGTTGCCAATGCCCGTCCGCCGCCCGGTCAGCAGGCTCTCGATGGCGGCCTGCAGGGCGTCCGCGTCGGTCGTAGGAGGCTGGATCAGTTCGGCAAAGCCCGCGAAGGCCACGATGCCGATCTGGGTATGCGCGCTCTGGTGGCGGATAAAGGTCGTAGCAGCGGACTCGGCCGCTTGTAAGCGCGTCGGCGCAATATCCGTCGAGCACATGCTACGCGAGACGTCGATGGCCAGTATGATCGTCGCCTGAGCCGTCGGCACTGCTACAACGGTCACGGGCCGCGCCAGCGCAATCAACAGACCGGCCAGTGCAACCGTGAAAAGTGCGAACGGCAGGTGCCTGCGGATGCCGGAGTGAGGCGGCAGAGCATTGCGCACCAGGCTGAGGCTGGAGTACCGCACCGCGTATGGGCGGCGCCGGTGGAGGATCCACACGTAAAAACCGACGGTGACCGGTACCAAAGCCAGCAGGTACAGGAAGCCAGGCCAGAGAAATGTCATGAGGCAGGTCTATCTAAGATGGGGTGCTCGAATCTGGAGCTGGGAATAAGACGGGCAGACAGCCGCACTGGAACCGCAGAAGCTCACAGTTCCTACACATCTCGTTCATTCTGCTGAAATCCTGCCGAACTAGAATTTGGGCAACACGGCACGGAGACTTCCACATGACTGTATTAATGATACTCCTCAGCATACCGCTCTTACTCGCCCTTTCCACGACAGGGGCACTCGTCGAGAGCCTGAACCCTGACGAGCTGACCGATATGGGCGTCGCCAGCCGGTCCTGAGCCGCAACGCCCTCTCGTTTCCAGCCCGCTGGATGATGCACTGTCGTCCAACGGGCTGTTTTTTTGGCTGGCTGCGACTCCCGGGTGAGGCGTGACATCCAATGGCTGCGATCTAGACACTTACTACACAAATGCGTAACGAAGTGTTCACGATGCACCTCTAGAATAGCCTTATCAAACCGACGGATCGGAGAAAACCAATGAGATCATTGAAAACAAGTTTTTGGATCGACGCGTTCATCTTCGCAGGCGCCATGGCGGCGCTGCAACCTCGCCTGACCGGCTCGACCATTCATGAATGGCTTGCTCTTGCAACAGCAGCGACGCTCGTGCTGCACGTCGCCCTGCACGGGGATTGGGTTATCGGTGTCACGCGGAGCTTCTTCCGAAATCTCATGCACGTATCGCGGCTGGACTATCTCGTGGACGCTCTGCTCTTCGTCGCGTTCACGATTACCGTCGTCAGCGGCCTGGTGATTTCCCGGGTCGTTATGCCGGCGCTCGGCGTGCAGATGCTATCCGGCGGAACGTGGCGTGAAATCCACAGCACGTCGGCCAACATCACACTTTTCCTGATTGCCACGCATTTTGCGCTGCACTGGTCATGGGTGAAGAACAGCTTCCGCCGCATTGTAATAACGCCGTTGCAAAGCCGCGTGTCTGCCATTCGAACCGGGCGTGAATCCCGTACCGTTCCTGGAAAGACTGCCAAAGCCCTCTAGATGTGTGGATACATACCATGAAGAAGATCATCTTTCGCTATATCGTGATTGCCCTGGCAGCCATCGCGCTTGGAGCGCTGATCTATTGCCTCAACCAACCGGCTAACGCCGCGTCGCTCGGAACATCCATCGATGTGGCGGGCCGCGTCCACGAAGGCCTTGGCGGTGAGCACAGCCTCGACGGCGGCTCGGGCTTGCTCAGCGGAATGTTCGGGCTTCTCGAAAACCTGTTGATCGTCGGCATGACCACGGTCGCCATCGTTTCGCTGCGAAAACTGTTCGCCTGCCGGCAAGGGACAATTCGGGGTTAGCAGGTCATTCGTGGGATTCGTGGATGTCTGTGTATCCCCGATCGTGTGCTTGTTGCTTGTCTTTCAGAAACTCGAATCAAAGGGGGGATATTGTGATCGAACCGTGGCGAATTGGTAAATCTGCGCAACTGAGCCGGTTCTTGCGCATCTTCGAATACTGAGTCTTTGGATCAAGATTAGCTACCACCATGCATGGGGGTATTGCCATGAAAATGTCCAAATCTGGTAGTTGTTGACCAAATGGGTCACAAACCGTGACTCCTTGGAACCATTCAAAGCGTTCATATTAGGTACTGTTAGCATTTTTCAGGACGACTTTGATATTGGCAGTACTGAATGTCACTATCCAGCACAAAACTAGTTTTATTCTATCCAATTTTGCTAGGACTGAGACCGACTTAGCAGGATTTGCGACAAGATAAAGCGGGATTGAGACCGTTATGTGACCGACGTCTAATAGAATTGTAGAAGCAAATTACAAAAGTGCAAGGCTCGTGAAAGTCTTCATTTGTCAAGACAAGCCTTATTCGGTGGGCCAGGTTTAGCGGTTGCGGTCGAAGCCGTGCGTGCCGGCGGCAGAAGAAGGCGGGCCGCTCAGCCTGAAAGAGGAGAGCTCCAGCCAGGCCTTTGACAAGTCTCCGCGACTGAAGAACAGTAATTCGAACGCTTATTCCATTAGATCTACGAGGACTCATCATGCGCTCCCCACAGAACTCCACCACCGACACGGAGGAACCGATGAACGTAGACAGCAGCTACTGGGGTGACCCGGCAGGGACGATCATGACCGTCCACAACGTGGCCAAATATCTGCGCCTCAGTGAGGCAAAAATATACAGGATGGCAAGAACCGGTGGCCTCCCCGCATTTCGGATTGGAAAGACCTGGCGGTTTAACAAGCGAAACATCGACGAGTGGATCCGCGAAAAGACGGAGCTGACCGCCGTGCAGCAAAGTGGTTCTCTGGGGCAACAGGAGTCCTGAGCAAGCGTTCGGCCTTATTCCTTATTGTGAGCGGTACTAGATCTTAGCGGTCTTATTGTTTAGCTTGTAAATCCTTGTGGAGCGAAGTTTCCGGCTGTATCCACCCTGCGCATCGGGCAGTGGATGGCCGAAGAAACGAACTCCGGCAAGGTGTCATAACCAGTAGCGCCCCTTCGACACCTCCGCGATGTCGAAGGGGCGGAGCGCACCCCAACCACGCATGCAACCTCAGAAACTCCGACTCGGCATACTCCTCGAATCTCCTGAAGTGCCTGCCTGGGCGGCCCGCGCAATACAGCGCATCCAGACTGGCGACTCGGCAGAGTTCGTGCTCCTCGCTCTCAACGCCGGCAGCAAGGCGGATCAGCACCAGCCGTTCATCTACTCGACCTTCGACTGGCTGGATCGGCGGCTGTTTGGCAGACAACCTGACCCATTTGCCCCGACGGGCATCCAGAGCCTGTTACCGAATGTGCCGGAGATCGGCGTTATGCCTGTCCACGGCGCAGGAGGGCTAACCCTCAGAGCTTCCGATATATCCGCCATCCGGGAACACGAGCTGGATGTGGTCGTCAGCATCTGTTTCGAATCCCTCGCATGGGAAAACCTGCAACTGGCAAAGTACGGCGTCTGGTATTACTACCACGGTGACGACACCCGGATGACCGGCGGGCCTGCCGGGTTCTGGGAGGTTGTGGAAGGCAGGCCCGAGACCGGTGCGGCATTGTTGGCAGCCGGCGGTGAGCAGTTCGACACCCGTGTGCTCTACCGGTCTTTCTTCTTCACGTATCCATTATCGCCTGCCCGCCAGCGGAGCTACTACTTCTGGGCCGCAGCCTCTTTCCTGCCGCGCCAATTGGAATACCTGCACCGCTTCGGCGAGCGGAAATTCTGGCAGAGCACGGAGGAGTTCAATTGGCAGCTCTCACACGTCGTGAGACATTACGAGGCACCGTCGGGGCTGAAAGCCCTGCGGGCCATTGGAACGATCGTCCGCGGGCTCCTCAAGGAGCTGTGGCGGCGGGTATTCTACCTGGACCAGTGGTTTCTGCTCTTCAGCCAGGACAAGGGCCTCTCGAATGACATTCGGGGGTTCGAAGTCCTGCGGCCACCCAAAGATCGGTTCTGGGCTGATCCGCACATCGTCCAGCAGGATGGCAGGTACTACATCTTCGTGGAGGAGTTACTTCACGGCACGGGCAAGGGGCACTTATCGGTGATCGGGCAGGATGCCATGCGGAAGTGGCAAGCGCCCGTCAAGATCCTGGAGAAGAGCTACCACCTTTCCTACCCGTCCGTCTTCCAATGCGACGGCAAGTACTACATGGTGCCCGAAACGGGCGGCAACCACAGCATCGACCTGTACGAGTGTGTGGAGTTCCCGCACAAGTGGCAGTTCAAGCAGACACTAATGCAGGATGTGCGGGCCGTTGATACGAGCCTCGTTTTCCACTCCGGCAAGTGGTGGCTCTTTACAGGGATGGCAGAGAACCCGGCCGCAGCGCCCAACGTTGAGCTCTTCCTCTTCTACTCGGAACAACTCCTGGGCGGCCAGTGGACGGCACACCCGCAGAACCCGGTCATATCCGATGTGAAGCGGGCCAGGCCTGCCGGAGCGATCATCCAACGGGATGGGAAGCTCTTCCGCCCCTCCCAGGACTGCTCCAGGATGTACGGCTACGGCATCGACCTGAACGAGATCGAGACGCTCTCCGAGACAGAATACTGCGAAAGACCGATCATTCAGATAAGACCGGACTGGGACCCGGAGGTGCTTGCCACACACACCTTCGCAAGCCAGGACGGCCTGACCGTGATAGACGCCTTCCGGCGTGTTCGACGGATCGGATAAACCTCTGTGCTTCAATCTGAACTGGAATACCACAGCCGAACGGCTTCAGAAAAATCGACGGGAGACGGTCCGATACTGGATCTGGTTGCCCGCCTGTGCGCGGCGCTCTCCGCCGAGGGGATCGACTATTGCCACTGGAAGAGCAACCCGTTCCTGCACCGCTCCGCGAGCGGCGAGAATGATCTTGACCTGCTGGTCAGCCGCGTGGATGCCCAGGCGTTCACGGAGATCCTTTGCGAGCTGGGGTTCAAGGAAGTTTTCGCACCGGAAGAGGACGAACTGCCGGGCGTCGAGAACTATTACGGCCACGATGAATCCAGCGGGCGGCTGGTACATGTGCACGCACATTATCAACTGGTCCTCGGAAACGATCTTTCCAAGAACTATGTACTGCCCGTCGAGCGTGCGTACCTGACATCGGCCTGCCAGCAGGCATTGTTTCGGGTTCCGGCGCCCGAGTTTGAGCTGGTGGTCCTCGTCATCCGCATGGTGCTGAAGCACTCGACCTGGGACTCGCTGCTCATGCGGCATGGACGGCTCTCCAAATCCGAGAAGTATGAACTCGAATGCCTCACGGCGCCGGATGTGCTGTCAAAGGTCGATGTGGCGCTTGCAGCCCTGCAACTGGTGGATCGCAAGCTATTCGACCTGTGCCTGCGGGCGGTACAGCCCCATTGCCCGCTCCTGTTGAAGGTCAGGGCCGGAGAGCAACTTCAGAAGGCCCTGTTGGCATGTGCCCGGCGCCCACATTCCGTCGACGTGATGCTGAAGCTCTCACACCGGGTATGGCAGCCCATCCAGCGACGCCTCTTCCGGTATGTTGCGAAGAACCGCCCGGCCCACGGCGGCTTGTTCATTGCCATCGTGGGCGGCGATGGCGCAGGCAAGACCACCATGCTGGATGATCTCTCCGCGTGGCTCTCGGGTGTTTTCAGCGTTACCCGCCTGCACATGGGCAAGCCGGAATGGTCCAGGACGACTACTGTCGTCCGGGCAATTCTGAAGATCGGTACGCTGCTGCGCATCTATCCCTTTGAGGGCGACGTCTATGAGAGCTCTCCCCGTGCGCATGGTTATCCATGGTTCATTCGGGCGGCCTGTACGGCGCGTGACCGCTTCCTGACCTATGCGGGTGCGCGGCGGGTCTCGGCCAACGGGCAGCTCGTCCTGTGCGACCGGTACACGCTCCCCGGCTTCATCGAGATGGATGGTCCTCAGTGCCCGCAGGCCCTGGAGGTTAGAGGGCGGAGCAGCGGGCTCCTGGATTTCCTCGCCGGCCGCGAGGCAGCTTACTACAGCCGGATACACCTGCCCGACCTGCTGATCGTCCTCAAGGTGGATCCCGAGATCGCCGTCCAGCGTAAAGTGGACGAGACCGGGGAATCGGTCCGGGCGCGCTCGACGCAGGTCTTCGAAGCAGATTGGAACAAGCTTCCGGCACATGTGATCGACGCCGGCCAAACCAGGGAAATGATCAGCTCCCAGATCAGGAAGATCGTCTGGGATCACATCTAAGCTCGCACTCGCAGCAACGCTCCCAGGCATGCCCTTATAAACAGGAACGACTCAGAAAGAAATCGATCCGTAATGTCTGTCATCAGCCGCCCGATAAAGCTCATCTCCGGTCTCTTGTCCGATAACGGACTGACCAAGAAGGCGTATCTGAACGCCCTGACGGTCATGCTCGATTATGGCGCCAGCGTCGCGGTCACGTTCCTCATCACGCCGCTCATGCTGGCAGGGTTGGGCAATTACCTGTTCGGGATGTGGCAGGTCCTGAACCGCATGGTCGGGTATATCACGCCGGCCAGCGGCCGCCCAGGATTCGCGCTGAAGGCAACGCTGGCAAACCAGCAGGCCTCCACCGATTACGCGCAGAAGCGGCGCTATGTCGGCAGCACGCTCCTGATCTGGGTCATCTTCCTGCCGCTGCTCATCGGGGTGGGAGCGGTCGTCAGCTGGTACGTGCCGTACTGGGTCCACGCACCGGCGAACTATGTCTGGATCGTGCGGCTCGCCGCGGCAGTCCTGTCCGCCAACCTTGTGATCGATGCGCTGTCATCCGTGCCGCAGGTGACGCTGCAAGGCGAGAACCTGGGCTACAAGCGGATGGGCATGTCGGTCGTCATGGTCTTTGTCGGCGGCGGCTTCTACTGGCTGGCTCTCTCCCTGCACCTGGGACTGGTCGGCATCTCGGCGGCCGTCTTCTGCTCCACCCTGGCGACTGGCTTGTTCTACCTGAAGGTGGTCGGCAGCTATGTGCCGTGGTTCGGCGTGGAAAAGCCCTATCCGGAGGAGACCCGCCAGATGCTTCGGCTGAGCTGGTGGTTCATGGGCTGGAACCTGGTCACGAGTCTGCTCCTGGTCAGCGATGTCGTCGTCCTGGGCGTTCTTCAATCGGTCGAATCTGTAACCAACTACACACTGACCAAGTATGTGCCGGAGAACCTCATTGGCGTGATCGTGATCGTCGTCATGGGCATCATCCCGGGGCTTGGCAAGATCGTCGGCACCGGGGACCACGGGAAGGCGATCCGCGTGCGCAACGAGATCAATTCCTTCATCTGGCTGGCCGGGACGGCATTGGGCGCATCCATCGTGCTGTGGAACCGTACCTTTCTCGGCCTGTGGGTCGGCGTGGACCACTACGCGGGCACGCTCCCCAACCTGCTGGTCGTCATCGCCGCGCTGCAGCTCGCCCTGATCCGGAGCGATGGTAATGTCATTGACCTGACCCTACGGATGAGCCAGAAAGTGCTTCTCGGGCTGATTTCGGTGGTCGTGTCCGTTGGGGCAGCCAGCCTCATGGTCGGGTATTTTGATGCAGGCATCGTCGGCCTCTGCCTCGGGATCATGGGAGGCCGGTTGATCATCAGCATCGGCTATCCCCTGCTCATCGGCAAGTTCCTCGGCACCACGCTTGCTGTGCAGCTCAAAGGAGCCATCCGGCCTGCTCTTGTGACCGCGTTGCTCTTCGCGGCCGCCGCGGGCTTGGATCGCGTTTTGTCTTCATCGGCGGGTTCGGTCATCCACGGCTGGATCCTTTTCATCGTAGCCGCGGGAATCACTGGTTTGCTGATGCTTGGCGTCTCGTTCTACGCTGGCCTTTCGGCTGAACAGCGTGACGGAATGGTTCGCCGCATCCGCTCCGCGATGAGCGTGGCGCAGTCTTCCTAGCGCGCTGAGATGAGCGCCGAACTGATCGAACACGCCTTCGAGACAGGCCAGGATCAATCCCGGTTGCCCCGGCTCGTCGAGTTCGTGGGGCCTGCCGGAGCGGGAAAGAGCACCGTCAGCGAGGCGCTCGCAGCAGCCAGCGAGCGGATCCACCTCTGCAATTTCCCCGATGTCCGGAAGATCACCAGCGCCCCGTTCTTTGCATGGAACAGCCTGCGCACCATACCCGGCCTGCTCCGGCTGCCTGCTGATAACGATCGGAGCATCACCCGCCGGGAGTTTGCATGGCTCTCCATTCTGAATGGCTGGCCGGAGCTTCTGCGGCAGCAAATGCAGGCCGATCCCCGGACGATCATTCTGGACCAGGGTCCGGTCTACCTCCTGACGGAACTCTCCGCATTTGGTCCGTACAGCCTCCGGAACAGGCCGCCCGAAAGGCCGCTGCAATCCCTATACAGAAGGTGGGCTGCCACGCTCGAAGCCGTGGTGTGGCTCGACGCACCGAATGACGTCTTGGACCGGCGCATTCGAGGACGCGGCAAAGAGCACATCGTGAAGGATACATCGGCAGGCACGGCTTTTGCATTCCTGGATCAATTCCGAGCCGCCTACGCACGCACGCTCTCTTCGCTGATCGACGAAAACCCCAAGATCCGTATCCTGCTGGCCGGTGCGGAACGCCTCACGCCGGATGAGATCGCAGCGGATCTACTCCTCCAATTTGGTCTTCAGCCTTGAACATGACGGCGCCCGCATCCGGACGCCTGACCGAAACGTCATAGATGAGCACATCTCAAGCCCGACTTGCATTCTTTTTGCCCGGCCTCTATGAAGGCGGCGCGGAACGCGTCATCCTCAACCTGGCGGATGGGATCGCGGCTCGCGGCTATCCGGTGGATCTCGTGCTGGCGCGTGCGGAAGGCCCTTACATGCCGCAGGTGCCCGCTAGTGTGCGGTTGATCGACCTGAAGGCAGCTCGCGTATTAGGCAGCGTGCCTGCCCTGGCGCAGTATCTACGGCAAGAGCGCCCTGTGGCCATGCTATCGGCAATGTTCGCGAACCTGATGGCGCTTTGGGCGCAACGCCTCAGCGGCGTCCTCGACAGGCTGCTCATCAGCGAGCACAATACGCTTTCCTCTGTGGTGACGAATCAGGCAGACATGCGCTGGAAGTGGTATCCGAGGCTTGCCGGCTGGTTCTATCCGTGGGCGACGGAGATCATTGCTGTCTCGAACGGCATCGCCGAAGACCTGGCGCGTACGACCACCATCCCGCGTGAGCGCATTCACGTCTTGTACAACCCGGTTGTCACGGCGGAACTGGTGCAGAAATCCACGGAGCCGTTGCAACATGCATGGTTCCAGCCAGGTGAGCCGCCCGTGATCGTCTCGGTGGGAAGGCTGGCTCCGCAGAAGGGCTTCGACGTGTTGATCCGGGCCTTTTCGGTCCTCCGGCAGCATCGCCCCATGCGCCTGTTGATCCTGGGAGAAGGCGACCTACGGCCGAGCCTGGAGGCGCTTATCCATGAGCTCGGCCTGGATGCCGATGTATGTCTCCAGGGTTTTGTGCAGAACCCGTATCCCTATATGGCGCGAGCTTCTCTCTTCGTCCTGCCGTCACGCTGGGAGGGGCTGCCGACCGTCCTGATCGAGGCACTCCGTCTCGGGACGCCGATCGTTGCAACGGATTGCCCCGGCGGCACCCGCGAGATCCTGAGAAACGGTCAATACGGCCGTATGGTCCCGGTTGATTCGCCCGGTGCCTTGGCCGATGCAATTGCGGGTTCACTGGATACGCCGGCTTGCCGCCCTCCGGAAGAAAGCTGGCATACGTATGAATCTGGCTTTGTCGTTGATCGCTACCTTCAATTGATGCTTGGAGCTTGAGCGTGCGCCGCGTAACATACGTCCTGTCCCTGATCTTCATCTTCCTCATCCCGTGGGAGGACATGATCTCCACCTCTGGGTGGGGCTCGCTCGCGCGCGTCATGGGCCTCGTGCTGGCGGCCTGCTGGCTGATCACGATCCTGATCCAGGGCCACTTCCGCAAGCCTCACATCTACCACTTCCTGGTGCTATTGTTTTTCCTCTGGAACTTCCTGAGCGTCTATTGGAGCCTGGACGCGACCGGCACCATCCAGCGCATCACCACGTACAGCCAGATCTTCCTGTTCGTGCTGGTGTTCTGGGAGGTTTTCCAAAGCCCCGGCGAGCTCAAGGGTGGGCTTCAAGCGTTTATTCTGGGCGCCTATGTCCTGATCATCAGCACGTTCATTAACTATGCAAATGGCACTGTCGCGGTCGCCTACGAGAGCCGCTACAGCGCCACGGGCGTCAATGCGGTCGATATGGCGCTGGCCTTGATCCTCGGACTGCCGATGGCACTGCACCTGTTTTTGAACCATGGACGCGGAGCCGGGAACACAATCCTGAGATTCGTGAACCTTGCCTACATGCCCATGGCGATCTTTGCCGTGCTCCTTACAGGCAGCCGCACTTCGCTGCTGGCAGCCATCCCCTTCTTTGCATACATCGCGCTGACCCCCGAGATCAAGCTTCAGCGGCGCATCCTGACCTTTGTCATTCTGCTGGTCGTCATGCTGGTGTTTCTCCCCCTGATTCCGCAGGCTGTCATCAGCCGGCTCGGCACGACCGGCGCCTCCATCGCAGGCGAGGATCTGGGCGGTCGCGTGGCACTGTGGCGCCAGGCCGTCGAGATCCTGGCGCAGCATCCACTCCTCGGCGTCGGCGGCGGCACGCTGGATCCCCTGATCGGTTCAGCCGCGCACAACACCTACGTATCGATCGCCACGGAAACCGGCTTCATCGGGTTCATATTGTTCTTCTCGATCATTGCCGTGGCAGTGTATCAGGCCATTCGTTCCCCCGAAAAGCACGCCGCGTTGTGGATCGCGGTCCTGGCGACGTGGGCCATCGGCGTGCTTTCCCTCTCCTGGGAGTTCCGGAAGCTGACGTGGCTAATCCTGACACTGGTTGTCGTGGCAGGCAGCATCGAGGTTGCGCCGCAGACGGAAGCCATTCCTGCCCCACAGGACGGCGCCCCGGATTTGCAGCTCGCCCAACCCCTGGCGAACCCGGAAGAAGCGTGATGAGATCCACCGCAGCGACCACCTCTCGACTCGTGCTCATAGCGACCACTGCCGTTCTGCTGGCTGGCTGTTCGGCAGCACCGCAGGACCCCACATCCGCGACCGCCACGGTCTCGTCCGTGACGATCCCCACCCAGTCCCCGGCAACGGCTACGGCGAAACCGGCCCCGGCAGATATCCCTGCTTTTCCGGGGGCAGAGGGAATGGGGGCCAGGTCCAAGGGCGGGCGCGGCGGGCAGGTCATCGAAGTAACGAACCTCGACGACAGCGGCCCCGGCTCCCTACGAGCCGCCATCGATGCAAGCGGGCCCCGTACCGTGGTCTTCCGAGTGGCGGGCACCATCGAGTTGCAGACCGGCCTGAAGGTCCGCAACCCGTTCATCACCATCGCCGGGCAGACGGCTCCGGGAGGCGGCATCACAATCCGTGATGTGAATGCCGCGGCGGAGAACCTGGTCGAGGTGCAGACGCACGATGTGGTCATCCGCTATCTTACACTGCGCGCAGGTCCTCCCTCCGCGGGCGACGCCATGCAGGTCCTGGCCTCCGCCAACCACGATACCTACAACGTCGTCATCGACCACAACTCCATGAGCTGGGGTGTGAACCGGGACCTGTCCACCTGGTACGACGTGCACGATGTCAGCATCCAGTGGAATATCTTCTCGGAGGGGCTGAATTGCAGCATCAATCCCAAGGGCTGCCACACCAAGGGCGTGCTGCTGGGCGGCTATGCCAGTGATGAGAGCAAGAGCCAGCCGGGCGCCTACAACCTCTCCTTCCATCACAACCTGATGGCGCACGACGGCGAGCGCAACCCGTATATCGAGGCCGCGGGCGTGGTGGATGTGGTCAACAACGTGGCCTACAATCCCTCCGGCACCTTCAGCCACATCGATATGGTCGACCAGTTGGCCCAGGATCAGGTCAATTACGTGGGCAACTACTACAAGCCCGGCCCAGACACGGAAGTGAAGTACAGCATCCGGGCGCTCAATCCGGGCACGCCGGGAGCGGGCATCTACGTGAAAGGCAACCTCGGGCCGCAGCGCCAGGAGGACAACCAGCCGGACATCGAGGTCGTCAACCCGGACTCAAGGCAATTCGTGGTCAGCGCGCCGTACCCGGCCGCGCCGGTCACCACCACCAGCGCACAGCAGGCGTATCAGCAGGTGACTGCCGATGCGGGAGCCAACAAGGGCCTGGATTGCAGCGGGGCATTTATCTCTCGCAGAGACGCCATTGACACACGCATCGTCTCCGATGTGCTCAACGGGACCGGCAAGATCATCGATGATCCCTCGCAGGTCGGCGGCTGGCTGACGATCCCGCCCGCCGTGCCCTGCGCCGATGCCGACCATGACGGCATGCCCGATGCCTGGGAGGCGAAGTACGGCTTGAACCCCAACGACCCCTCGGATGGCGCCCGGGACGCCAATGCGGATGGATACACCAATCTCGAAGAGTTCCTCAACGGCACACGGCCAACCCCTTAGACCCATCAGGAAAACCGGCATGAAAAGCGTTGCTTTGCCCCAAAAATTGAAAGTGGAAAGCTCCGTGCATCCTCTCCACCTGCTCATGGTGGGGCCCAAGCCGCCCCCCATCGGCGGCTCGCCTCTCACGGTGCAGGCCATGCTGGCCGAGCTCGCCCAGTATCCTGACGTCGAAGTGACTCTCATAAATACCTCGCCCATGCGCGACGTGCGCAAGAAGATGACCGGCTTCAACTTCGAGAAGGTCTTCCGCTCGGCCATGATCGTGCCGCAGTTCCTCGCGGAAGTGCGTCGCTGCGATGCGGTGGTGGTCTTTGCCAACGACCTGTTCGCCATAACACTGGTGCCGGTCCTGCTCTTCATGGCGCGGCTTTTCCGCAAGCCCTTCTTCCTCAAGCCCGTGGCAGCCAGCCTTGACATGTTCATCGACGCGCAGAAGAAACCGCTGCGCGCCTACCTGCTGGCGGTATTGCGCGGCACCGATGGCATCCTGGCCCAGACCCAGCGGCTGCGGCACGACCTGAGCAAAATGGGCGTTCCGAATGTGCATTACCTGCCCGGCTGCCGCCCACTGACCCCCGTCACCGAGACGGCCCGGCAGCGCTCCGGCGCCCTGCGCATCATCTACCTGGCGCATGTCTCGCGGCTGAAAGGCCCGCTTTACCTGCTGGAGGCCCTGCGCCTGCTCAAGCAGATGTGCGACCGCGAAGTCGCTTGCGACTTCTACGGCCCGCTGCACAACGAGATCCAAGACGAGTTCATGCAGAGCCTGGCAGCCACGCCCGGCGCGCGCTATTGCGGCGTGGCAGAGGCCGGCACCGGCCCGCAGTTGATCTCCCAGTATGACCTGCTGGTGCTGCCCACCTACTACGATACCGAGGGGCATCCGGGCGTGCTGATCGAGGCCATGCTGGCCGGCGTCCCCGTCATCACCACCAATATCCGCACGCTGCCCGAGCTCGTCGCCGACGGCGTCAACGGCTTCATCGTGCCGACGCAGGATAGCGCGGCCCTGGCAGAGGCCATCTGCAAGCTGGCGGTTGACCCCGACCTGCAGCAGAGGATGGGCGAGGCCAACCACCGCCGCAGCCGCGAGTTCCGCGCCGACGTGGTCGTCTCGCAAATGCTGAGGATCGTCTTCCCTGATATCCTGCTGGTCAAGGACCCGCACTAGTTCCAAACGGCCTTACTCGACTCCCCATGAAGATCGATATCCTTACCTGCCTGTTCAGCCCCGAAGCCGTCACCTCGGCGCGCACCAGCACCGACCTGGCGGAGGAGCTCGCGCGCAAAGGGCACCAGGTGCGCGTGATCGCCTCCTATCCCAACCGGCCGGGCGGCAAGGTCTTCGCGGGTTACAAGCGCATGCCCTGGATGCACGACAAGGCTTTCCAGAAGTTCCAGGTGCTGCGCGTCTTCTCGTTGACCTCCTCCGAATCGGGCCTGATCAGCCGGTTCATGGAGAACATCTCGTTCGGCATCAGCGGCGCGCTGGCCGTGCTGTTCCTCCCCAAAGCCGATGTGCTGTATGGCAATACCTGGCCCATATTCGCCCAGGGCCTGCTGGCGCTCGTCTGCCGCCTGCGCGGCATTCCCCTGGTCGTGACGGTGCAGGACATCTACCCCGAGTCGCTCTCCATCCAGAGCCGCATCCAGGGCAAGCAAAGCCGGCTTTTCCGCCTCCTGCGCTGGATCGATCAGAAGGTGAAGCAAAGCAGCGCGGCTGTCGTGGTCATCTCCGAGCGCTTCCGCGACATCTACATCCAGGACCGCCGTGTCCCGGCTGAGAAGATCCACGTCATCCCGAACTGGATCGATGAGGGGCAAGTGGAGCTGGAACCGCGTTCGAACCACGTGCGCCGCAGCCATGACATCCCGGAGGGAGCCTTCCTCGTGGTCTACGCGGGCAACATCGGTGCAGCCTCCGGGCTGGACGCGGCCATCCGGGCTTTCCAGAACCTGCACGCCGAGCAGGATATCTATCTGCTGGTGGCAGGCAGCGGCAGCAAGTTGCACGAATGGCGCAACCTTGCACAGGCCATCCGGAACCCCCGCGTGCTGTTCCACACGCCGTGGCTCGAATCGGAGACCTCCGGCGTGCTGGCCGCCGCCAGCCTCTTCATCCTGCCGACTTATGGCAACCAGGCGCTCGTCTCGGTGCCTTCCAAGCTGATCACGTACATGCTGGCCGAGCGGCCCGTGCTGTGCTGCGCCGCAGAAGGCAGCGAGTTGGCCGAGATGGTCCGTGACTCTTCGTGCGGCTGGGTGGTCCCAGCCGGCGATGCGGAGGCCATCACCCGGCACATCCGTGAGCTTTCCCGCATGCATCCCGGCGACCTACGAACCCGCGGGATCAACGGCAGGAACTTCGCCCTCCAACACATGACCCGCTCCGCGCTTCTGCCCCGCATGGTGGCGATCATCGAAAATACCGCATAGCCAGCCAGCGGGCAAGCTCAACACAATGAAAGTTTATTGGTGGAATGGAGACTTATTGGTGAATAGCAAAGAGACTAACCCGGCTGTTGTAGTTCGCCCCCCGCGTATAGATGATATTCCCGCTCTGACAGACTTGCATCTGGCATGTTTCGGCCCGGATGAGCACGTGCCGGTGCTGCTGGGCAGGGATTATATAAAGGCCAGCTACCAGTGGCTCCTGAACGACGAGGACTGTTACAGCCTGGTTGCGGACCTGGACGGCCGGATCATCGGGGTGGTAGGCGTCTGCGATGGCCCGTACACATTGTCGATGTTCATGGCCTGCCTGCCGGAAATGGGCCGCAGCTTCCTGCGCTCGCCGGGGCTGGCGCTTGAGAAACGGCTGTGGCGCCGCCTGACCCGGCAGTCCGCCGATACGGAAGTGAGCCGCAAGCTGGCTGCCGAGCAGGAGATCGCCCAGGTCACGATCATCGCGGTTGACGGGGCGAACCGCGGCATGGGCATCTTCCCGGCGCTGGTGGACGCAGTGCAGGCCCGCAGCCGGGAGCGCGGCAGCCGGGCCATCCAATCGGGCGTGTACAAGTTCAACCAGCCGAGCCGCAAGGCCTTCACGAAGGTTGGCTGGAGCGAGACGCCCGAGCTGGAAACCAACGACACCGTTTTCTTCCTTCACTATATCGACCCGCAATTACCGCGGGAATTGGGAATTCGTCCGGCAGCCTAGTCTTATACAGGAGGAGATTCAAATGAATGGCGAAGTCTTTGCACAATGGATCGAGGGCCAGGGCTGCAAGGTGTACCGCACGCGCAGCAGCTACTGGTACAACGCCGGTCCGCGCGTCTTGCAGGCGTTCCCCTTTCACTGGCTGATCAATCCAACCAGACGGGAAACCGACTTCCTGATGTGGAAGCACGGCGTTATTGCACTGCGCTATTCGACGACCCTGGGGAACCGGAAGGGCCGTGTCAGCTATCACGTCGTTCTCCGCCGCCCTTACGAGCTGGAAAAGCTGAAGTCGCAGACCCGCAACGGCATCAAGAACGGGCTGGACCACTTCAAGATCGAGCAGATCCCCTTCGAGCGGCTGGCTACCGAAGGTTGGGCTTTGCAGCAGGATACGCTGGCGCGGCAGGATCGCCTGCGCAGCATGACGCAGGAGTACTGGGAGCAGTTGTGCCGGGCGGCCATCTGCCTGCCCGGTTTCGAAGCCTGGGCTGCCATCGCCGGCGGCGAGCTGGCCGGAGCAGTGATCATCTGCCGCATCGATGACGTCTTCAACGTCCCGTATGCCATGAGCCACAGCAAGTTCCTGGCGGACCACGTCAACAACGCCCTGTTCTACTCGGTCAGCCGCGAGATGCTGGGACGGTCCGGGGTCAAGGGCGTGTTCTTCACGGTCCAGTCGCTGGACGCGCCGCCCAACGTGGACGAGTTCAAGTTCCGCATGGGCCTGCAGCCCACCGCCGTTTGCCAGCGGGTCGATTTCCACCCGGCGCTGCGGCCGTTTGTCACCCCGGCGCTGCACGGCTGGGTCTCCAAGTCGCTCCAGCGCGATCCGGCCAACCCTCGGCTGGCCAAAGCGGAAGGCATGCTGCGCATGCACCTGGAAGGCAGGCACCCGGCTTCCGAGCAGGAATGGCCCGCTTGCATCGGTGCCCAGAAGGACTCATTTCTCAAGTCGGTTGTTCGGAAACCCACCGCCACCCAAACATTAGAGAGGAAAATGCTGCCATGAACGAACCGAATCTGAAGGATTGCCAGTTACCCAATGTGCCCAAGATGGCGGAAGGCGACCTCGAGTCGCGCTTCGGCTCGCTGATGCTGGCGGTCAAGCGTTTCCTGGCGCCGCCGTGGAATTCCCGCGTCAAACCCATGCTGAAGCAGGCCTACTCCACCTCGCTGGACTTGAAAGCGGCGCCGCAGCCGCAGTCGCCCTCCCGGGACTCGGTGGCCGATGCGCCGGTCCTCGCCCGGGGCGACCTCGTGCGCGTCCGCTCCCGTGAGGAGATCATTGCCTCGCTCGACCCGTTCGGCGAGCTGAAAGGCTGCGCCTTCCTGCCGCAGATGTTCGACTACTGCGGGACCGAGCAGCGCGTCTTCCGGGTCATGCAGAAGTTCATGGATGAGCGCGATTCGAAGATGAAACGGGTTCGAGGCGTCATCCTGCTGGAGGACCTGATCTGTAAGGGTACTATGGCCTTCGGAGAGTGCGACCGCGCGTGCCTTTTGTTCTGGAGAGAGGAGTGGCTGGAAAAGATCCCGTCTGTCGAGGCGCAAGCCGATGCAGCGTGATCTACCGGCAGGTAAAGTCATGGGAATGGGAATTGAACAATTGGCTACGTTTCCGCTGACGAATATCATCAACCGGCTCATCAAGCGCGTCTTCGATATCGTCGCCGCGTTCTTCGGGCTGATCCTGTTGACGCCGTTCTTCCTGGTGATCGCAGCCCTCATCAAGCGCGATACGCCCGGCCCGGTGTTCTACCGCGGGCCGCGCATCGGCCGCGGTGGCGTCTTCTTCAAGATGCTCAAGTTCCGCACCATGTTCGAGAACGAGAAGAGCTATCAGGGCCTGCGCGTCACGTTCAAGGAAGATGAGCGCATCACCCCGCTGGGCAAGTGGCTGCGCGACACCAAGCTGAACGAGCTGCCCCAGCTCTGGAACGTGCTCGTCGGGGACATGAGCCTGGTGGGCCCGCGGCCCGAAGACCCGTCCATCTCCCGCACCTGGCCGCTGGACATTGCGCGCGACCTGCTCTCGGTGCGCCCCGGCATCACCAGCCCCGCCTCCATCCTGTATCGGGATGAGGAAAGCATGCTGCACGCCGGCGAGGTGATGAAGAAGTACCTGCACGAGCTCAGCCCCGATAAGATGCGGCTGGACCAGCTCTACGTGCACTACCAGTCGTTTTGGCTCGACCTCGACGTCATCCTGTGGACGTTCTTCCTGCTCATCCCGCTCATCAAGGCCTACACGCCGCGGGAGCAACTGCTGTTCGTCGGCCCCGTCACGCACCTGATCCAGCGCTACGTAGGCTGGTTCGTCTGGGACTTCGTGGCGGTGGTGATCGCCATGCTCGGAGCAAGCGCCATCGTCGGGCAGGACATGGCGGCAATGCGTATCCTGGGCATGTCCTTCGGATACGCTGTGCTCTTCAGCGCCATCGGCATCCTGCTGCATACCAACCAGGTCAAGTGGCCCAAGGCCACCCCTTGGGAATGGGCCAACCTGTGCCTGGCCTGGTTCATCGTGACCGGTATGCTGGTCTGGCTGCATGACCGCGTGGGCGTCCAGGACCTCCGCCTGTACAGCATGCTGATTCTCGCCTCGCTGTTCGCCATCGGCGGCTTTGCACTGGGCCGCTCGCGCGAGCGCCTCCTCAGCGGCTTTCGCGCCTCGCTCAAGGCCCGCGAGGAGAACCGCGGCCAGCCGCGCCAACGCGTCCTGATCGTCGGCTCCGGCCGCACCGCCGAGCACATCGCCTGGCTGATGGACCATCCGACCTATGCCGCCAAGTACCAGGTGGCCGGCTTCATCGACGATGACCTGCTCTCCCAGGGCATGAAGATCTACGGCTCGAAGGTGATCGGGCAGGTGCAAGACATCGACCGGCTGCTCAAGGAGCGCGACATCCGGCTCATCGTCCTGGCCGATAACCGCCTGGCCGAGCGGAAATACAAGGACTTCCGCGATCTCGCCAAGAGCGGCCGCGCCACTGTCGTTGTGGCGCCAGACGTGTTCGGCGCCCTGGCTCGCCTGGATGCCTCATCCGCCGAGAATCAGGCGGACGGCAACCTGAACGACTTCCGCTGGCTGGTCCGCCGCTCGCGCACGCCCGGAAAAGCCTGGCGGGCGCACACCATTTCAACCAGGCGCGCTGCGGTGGTTCGCAAATCACGCACCTCGGTGGATGGGGACTGAATGGACAATTCGTGGTCAGGCAAGAAGGTATTGGTAACAGGTGCAGGCGGGTTTATCGGTAGTCACCTGGTCGAAAAGCTCGTCGCGAGCGGCGCCTCGGTGCGCGCCTTCGTCCGCTATAACTCACGCGGCGATCCCGGTATGCTCCGCTGGGCCGGACACGATACGATCTCCCGGCTGGAGCTGCTCGGCGGGGACCTGAGGGATCAGGACGCGGTCCGGAAGGCGGTCGAAGGCTGCCAGGTTGTATTCCATCTCGGCGCGCTGATCTCCATCCCGTATTCCTATGTACACCCGGCGGAAGTGGCCGAGACGAACCTGATCGGCACGCTCAATGTGCTCCTGGCCTGCCGCAGCGTGGGCGTGGAGCGCTTGGTTCACACCTCCACCAGTGAAGTCTACGGCACGGCCCAGCGTGTCCCGATCGATGAGGGGCATCCCCTGCATGCGCAGTCACCCTATTCTGCATCCAAGATCGGCGCCGACAAGCTGGCAGAGAGCTTCTATTGCAGCTACGAACTGCCCGTCGTCACGGTACGCCCCTTCAACACGTTCGGCCCGCGCCAGTCGGCGCGCGCGGTGATCCCGGCCATCATCACGCAGGCGCTCGGCAATCAGACCATCCGCCTCGGCAATCTGGATGCCACGCGTGACTTCACGTACGTGGACGACACGATCGATGGGTTCCTGTGCGCCGCGGTGGCTCCGGGCATTGAAGGTCAGGCTTTCAATCTGGGCACTGGACAGGAGATCAGCATCGGCGATCTGGCGGAGAAGATCCTGGAGAAGACCGGCTCGCAAGCCATGATCTCCCTGGATCCGGCCCGCCTGCGGCCCCAGGCCTCCGAAGTGCGACGGCTGCTCTCCAACAACTCTCAGGCGCGTCGCTGCCTTGGCTGGGAGCCCTGCGTGGATTTTGAGGATGGCCTGGATCGGACCATCGCATGGATCAAGGAAAACCTCGATCATTATCGGGTTGGGATTTACGAATTCTAAGGCGGGGAGGCACACAATGAAAGCGGTAATACTGGCGGGCGGGAAAGGTTCCCGTCTCGAGCCCTACACAAAGATCCTTCCAAAACCTCTGATGCCAATCGGCGACATGCCGATCCTGGAGGTCATGCTGCTCCAGATGAAAGCGGCCGGCATCGATCACATGATCCTGACAGTGGGCCACCTGTCCGAGCTGCTGCGGTCCTTTTTCAAGGATGGAAGCCAGTATGGGATCGAGATCTGCTACAGCTATGAGCAAGCTCCCCTGGGGACAGCCGGCCCGATCTCGCTGGTCGACGGCCTGGACGATACCTTCCTGGTGACCAACGGCGACGTGCTGACCACGCTGAATTTGCGCGAGCTGATCGAGTTCCATAAGGATCACAAGGCGGTCGCTACCATCGCCGCGCACCACCGCCAGTCGAAGATCGATCTGGGGGTGATCCAGCGGGACGGCGATTGCCGCATCACCGGCTACATCGAGAAACCGGTGTACGAGTTCATGGTCAGCATGGGCATTTACGTATTCGAGCCGCGCGTCCGCGAATATATCCCCTATAACCAGCGCCTGGATTTCCCCGACCTGGTCAAGAACATGATCGCAGCCGGCGAGAAAGTTGTCGCCTACGAGTTTAGCGGATACTGGGAAGACCTGGGACGGCCGGATGACTACCAGCGGGCCGCGCGCGACTTCGAAACAATGCGCTCCCAGTTCCTGCCCGGTTTATAAGGAGAGCAGCCATGGAATGGAAGATACCTCTTGCTGATATCGATTTCGGACCCGAAGAACTGACTGCCGTGGATAGTGTCCTGCGCAGCAAATGGCTCACGATGGGATCGGTCACACAGGAGTTTGAGCAGGCGTTCGCCGAATATGTCGGCGCAAAGCATGCCATTGCAGTGACCAACGCCACCGCCGGGCTCCATATGGCCTGCGTAGCCGCCGGCTTATCGGCCGGGGCGGAGGCGATCGTCCCCTCCCTGACCTTCGTTGCGACCGCCAACGCGGTACGCTACACGGGCGCCACCCCTATCTTCGCCGATATCGTCAGCGACAACGATCTGAACATATCGGTCCAGTCCATTGAACGGGCGATCACCCCGCGCACGCGCGCCATACTGGTGGTTCACTACGGCGGCTATGCCTGCGACATGCCCGCCATCCTAGAGCTGGCCCGCCGCCGTGACCTGAAAGTGATTGAGGACGCAGCCCACGCGGTTGGCTCGGAGCTGAACGGCCGCAGTCTCGGGACCTGGGGTGACATCGGCTGCTACAGTTTCTTCTCCAACAAGAATATGACCACTGGCGAGGGCGGCATGGTCGTAACCAATGACGACGCCTATGCCAGGCAGCTGCAATTGCTGCGTTCCCACGGAATGACCAGCCTGACCTGGGACCGGCACAAGGGTCATGCCTGGAGTTACGATGTCGTCGAGCTTGGATATAACTACCGCATCGACGAGATGCGGGCCGCGCTCGGACGCATGCAGCTTCGCAAGCTGAACGCGAACAACCAGCGCCGCCGCGAGCTCACCGAAGTCTATCGCGAGGCGCTCGAAGAGCTGGCGCCGCGCGTGGTCGTACCCTTTGAGAAGCATCCGGGCGTCTCCGCCGCTCACCTGCTCCCCGTTCTGCTCCCCAGCGGATTCAGCCGGCTGCACTTCATGGAAAGCATGAAGGCGCAGGGCATCCAGACCAGCGTCCACTACCCGCCCGTACACTCCTTTACAGCCTATGGCGATACCGGGATGGAACGCTTCCTGCCGCTCACCGAGGAGGTTGCGGAGCGTGAGGTCACACTGCCTCTCTATCCGGCGCTGAGCAGCGACGACGTGCTCACCGTTGCACGGGCGGTCGCCCAGTCCCTGCAATGAAGTGTAAAGGGCGCATCAGCAGAACAGCTTCCGGATTCTGAATTGAGGAACAACCGATGGAACTAAAAGAATTTGCACAGTTGATGTGGCGAGGAGCCCGATTCCTGGCGCTGGGTTTGATCCTGGGCGTCATGCTCGGCCTGGCCGCGGCCGTCATCCAGGCGCCCGATTACGAGGCGGTTACACGCGTCCTGATCAGCCGGCCCCGCCAGCAGACCAGCGTGGACCTGCTGCCGCTCAGCGAGGACCAGCTTGTGTCCACGAACGCGCTGATGGTCAAGACCAAGCCTGTGCTCGACGACGCGTCCTATGAGCTGGGTGCCAAGATCAACCCGGACAACATCGTCGTCACGGTGATCCCCAACACGCTGATCATCCAGATCAAGGTCCAGGACCAGGACCCGAAGCAGGCCGCCGCCATCGCAAACACGCTGGTCAAGATCCTGATCCAGCAGAACGACGACATCATGGCCTCCCGCTTCGCGGCGAGCGAGACCGCGCTGACCGGGCAGATCGATCAGGTGCAGAAGCAGATCGACAGCCTGCAATCGCAGTACACGCAGCTGAACGATGCCAGCATCCAGGAACAACTGAAACTGGTCAATCAACAGACGGATCTGCTGAAATCGAGCATCGCCAGCCTGGAGCAGGATATCAACAACTTCCCGTTGACGCTCAGCGTCGCCGACCAGGCCGCTCTGGCCGCCAAGCAGGCGCAGCTCGAGCAGGATCGCTCGCTGCTCAATCTCTACCAGCAGATCCAGGTCAACCTGACCTTCACCGGGCAGCCCGGAACCGGAGGAGCCACCCGCGAGATCCCCAGCATCACCAACGTCCAGTCCAATATCAATCTCTACCAGCAGATCTATCTGGCGCTGCAGAACAGTCTGGAAGCGAACCGCTCAGACCGCACGCTGAACACCCCCAACATCCTGCAGATCGATCCCGCAGTGGCCCCGAAAGCCCCGGTTCGGCCCCTCCCGGTGCTGTATGTCCTGTTCGGCGGTCTTGTCGGGTTCGCACTGGCGGCCGGCATTCTGCTGGTGATGGACCATGTCAATAACCCTGTTAAGCATGCCCGCCAGGCGGAAGAAGTTCTCAAGCTGCCCGTACTTGCCGATGTTTCGGATACTGGGCGCAGCAAGAAGGGCCTGCTGACGATCGCGCGCCCATCGTCTGCCGAGGCAGAAGCGTTCCGCGCCCTCGGAGCAGCCATCGAAACGGGCCATGGCAAGACAAAGCCCGCCACCCTGATGATCGTGAACGCCGCTGAGGGAGAGGCCCGGAGCAGTATCGCCGCCAACCTGGCGGTTGTGTATGCCCAGCAGGGCAGGGAAGTCGCCCTGGTGGATGGAGACATCCGGCATCCGCATCTGCACGAATTGTTCGGCAGGCCGAACCAGGCCGGGCTGGCCAACATGCTCGATGAAAGCCAGGCGCTGCCGCGCGTGGGCGATTGCATCGAAGAGATCGATGGTCTGACGCTCATTCCCAGCGGCACGGCTCCCGATCAGACCACGCGCTGGATGAACGCCGAGAAATGGTCGATGGTGCTATCCAGGCTGCGAAGCCCGATGGGCCTGGTCATCGTCGATGCCGCTTCACCCGAGACGGCAGATGCCCAGACCCTGGCTTCCGAGGTCGACGCCGTCCTCCTTGTCATCCGGGCCGCGCAGACCCCCACGGAGTCGGCGCAGAGCACTCTCCGGCGCTTGCAGTCGTCCGGCGCCACGGTGCTGGGGGCGGTCCTGTGCCACGGTCGGAATGTCCAATCACTTCGCTCACAGGTCTCATCCTGGAGAAATGTCAGCAAACACAGAAAGGAGGAGCCATCGGCGGCTAATGGCCTGATCGACGAGACATCAACGCCCGCCTCCTGAGTCCGCCCGCAGCTAAGCGGCCCGCATCTTCAGATCGGCATTAGATGTGCTCCATCGTCGGGGGGAAATGCACGGCAAGATTCATCCCATGATCCATACGGTCGAACTGGGTGTTCGATCGATCTCTGGAGGTGGGAATGTCCGGCGGTCTCCGCCGATTCATTAGTCCCGCACACACGGATTTCCAATGCAGCGGAGGGAAACATGCGAGTGCTCCATCATCACATCCACCGAAGTTCCAAACAACCAACTTTGTTTCATTCCCTGGAGGGTAACATGAGTACCACTTTGAAGTTCATTACCAAGCGGCGCACTATGCGCGCCAGGATCGGCACGCTGCTGTTGGCGTTGGTCCTGGTATGCTCGCTGGTCGGTCTTAACCATACCAGCGTCGCAGCAGCCGGAACGACGTACTACGTCGACAATACCAATGCCTCCTGCTCGGATACCAACCCGAGCGCCGGCACCGCGGTCATGCCGTTCTGCACTATCACCGTCGCAGCCAACAAGGCCACCATTGCCGGTGATACGGTGAACGTCGTGCATGGAACATATGCAGAGACGGTCTATCCAGCGAGCGGATCAGCCGTTAACCCAATCACGTTCCATGCCGTCAATTCAGACGTCACCGTCACCGGCAACGCGGCGGGCTTCGGCAGCGCCTTCGCGGTCTCTGCCAAGAGCTATGTTGTGATCGATGGATTCAACGTCTTTCAAACAAAGTTCAAAGGTATCTACGTTGATTCTTCCGACCACATCACGATCTCTAACAACCACGTCAGCTACACGGCCATTAATGCGGGCCCGGACCAGCACCAGCAGGGCATCTTCCTGCGCGCCACGACCTATTCCACGATTAGCGGCAACACCACGGAACACAACGGGTGCACTGGCATCCGCCTGACCAATGGCAGCAATAACAACACGATTAGCAACAACCTTTCCTATTGGAACTCCTCCACCATCTCCTATCCAGTCGTGGTAATCACCGATGCCGCTGGGATTGACTTGTTCGATAGCAACTACAACACAATTATCCACAATATCACGCGCGGCAACGAGGATACGGGCATCAACCTGTATATAGGCACTCTCGGCACCGGCTCCACTCATAACCTTGTGATCGATAACCTGACCTACGCCAACGGCGA
>DATKAF010000296.1:0-15571 GCA_035498395.1 Anaerolineales bacterium | reverse complement strand
CAGGAACAGAAGCGCTACGACCATCAGGATGCTGAGCAGCAATGCCAGCCAGCCGGGCACGCCGCGTTTGGTCAGGCGGCTCGGAACGGGCAGCACTGTCACGGTGATCACAATCGCCAGGAGGATGGGATTGATGATGGTAGCTGCTTCGCGGATTCCTGAAAGGATGATGAACAACGCGGCCAGCGCAACCAGATACACCACGAGTCGGTTTTCGACGATAGAGTGAGTGTCATTCATGCTGCTGCCTCCAGTAAGAGAACTTCCAAGCCATGCACTGCCATCTCTTGCCTCGCGCTCCTATTTTCCGGCAAGTTCCTTGCTCCCTTCGGTCGCATTCTTCTCCAGGAGCTGCCTCAAGGCGGCAAGCTCTTGCTTCACACCAGCCAGCTCTTCCTCAACCGTCGGCCCTGCCGGCTCTTCCTCAGGCGGCTTGCCCATCAGCAAGCTGGATAGGAGGCTGGCCAGCACGCCGATCAAGCCGACGCCCGCGAACATGATGAAGACGGCTGTAATCCGTCCGAAGAAAGTAACCGGGTAGCGATCTCCATATCCAACCGTGGTAATCGTCACCACGGAATACCAGAGTGCATCCCAGCCCGTGCGAATATTGGCATCCGGTGATTTACTCTCGAACTGCAGGACCATAGCCCCGCAGATGGTCAGGACAAGGATCACCATTAGAATGGCGAGGAACAGTGCATACCGGCTGCGGTTCGCTACGACGTCGCGGACCAACTCCTTTTTGCCTTCGCCGCGCAGGAGGCGTGCGATGCGTGCGAAGCGACTCAAGCGGGCGAGGCGAAGGAGGCCGCCATACTGGGAGATTCCCAGCGAAGGTATCGATCCAAGCAGATCGAGCCAGCCGCGTTCTTTAATGAAGTAATCAGACTTCTTGGGGGCGGCGCGCAGGTTGATGCCAAAGTCGATGAGGAATATGATGCAGATCACGGTATCGTAGATGCCGAGCAACTGAAGGGTTGCGCTGTCGAGCGGCATTATCATCACCGCCATCAGCACCAGCGAAAATACGGTGAGGACGAGGATGAAGATGTTATACGAATTGCCGTGCTTTGGACGGGCGGTAACTTTTTCAGCCATGAGATCAAGCCTCCAATTTGACGGTGCTCGGCTTCTCGGAAGGTTCCAACTCGCGGGATTGCATCATGGCGATGAGGGCGCTAAGCAGGCTGCTGACGATCACGGCGACGGCAATGACAGGTCCGGTTTCTGCCTGCACCAACACGAGGGTGAAGAGTGCGGCGAACAAGGGCGCCCGTATAGCAGCCACGAAGGCGCCCGTTAATGTCGCCGCGACCGTCACTGCCATGGGGATACCGGGAAAGGCCAGGGATGCAGCCTCGCCGAGCGCCACGCCGGCGAACATGATCGGGAAGATGTAACCGCCCTTCCAGCCGGTGGCCAGCAGAATGGCGGTTGCCATAAGCTTGGCGATTGCCAGGACGATCAGCATGCCAATGCCGAGCTGTGCTGAGCGGAGAATTAGGTCCGGTGCCTGGCGTTCGCCCGAGAACAGAGTTAGCGGCAACAAGGCTCCAATGATTCCCATGCTCAGACCACCCAGGGTGGCACGCAGAACCGGGCGACCCTTTAGTGGCTGCAGCAGCCGATCCAGCCGGCGAAAACCCAGCATGAACCCTAACCCCATCACCGCTCCGAGCAGGCTCAAGGGCACAGCCATGACCAGATCCAGAAGACGCGGCGAGTACTGCGGGAACGTATACATCTTGCCGAAGAAGGCGCCCGATAGCTGGACGTATACGATCGCCGCCGCAGCCGAGGCAAGCAGGCTCGGGAAAAGCGACCAGAAGTACACTTCCATGCCCGCCATGGCAGCGTGCGCCGTTTCCAAGCCCAGTAATGCCCCGCCGAAGGGATTGGTGATCAGCGACGCAAGCATCGCGCTGAAACCGCCATAACCCAGGGCGCGCCTTTCATTTTCTCCGTACTTGAACTTATCCGCCAGCCAGGTGCCCAGTCCGCCGCACAGATCGGCGAGCGGCGCTTCCGGTCCGAGGCTTCCGCCCGCAAGCATCGAAACCACGGCGGTGATGACAATCCCGGGCGCCGCCTTGTAGTCGAACCGCCCGGTTTTACCGAATTCGGCCATTAGGTCGGCGAATATTGCATTGTGGTCCCCAAAGAGCTTCAGCAGCAGACCGACCAGGACTCCACCAGTTGTGCAGACCAGCAGAGTGAAGATGCGCTCGTCCAAGCCTGTGATGGGCCAGGCCCGCTCCCAGATTAGAAAAAAACCCTCATGTAGGAGGGTGACAAATGCAAACGTTAGCCCTGCGCTCACAACCCCCAGAAGTGCAATCAAGAGCATCAGCCTAAGATAGGAGCCAGGTCGCGCACGTGCATCGATCATAGGATATTCTCACCGTTTCACGCCTCGAACCCGGTTGCTTTCTTGCAGTTCTCAGGGAAGATGAAGGCGGTTTCGCGGTCAGGCCGACCCGCATGCCCTCGCAGACCTCCTCAATGCGAAGCAGCTGCGATTGGCTCGCGGTTCGGTCTTCGGAGGTTATCCCAAAGAATGTGCACGCTGAGCAATAGCACCCACAGGGGGAAGAGCAAGGGCGCCCAGTAGAAAGCATTGACGGACAGCAATAACACTACTGCCAGGGCGAAGCCCAGGTAGGCCATCCAGCGCGGCACAATGCCGGTGCGCAGCGAAAGCGTGCTGGTCGACATCATGAACACACCGGCCATCCTCATGGCGTATACGGTCATGATCTCGTATGTCAAGGTGCGTCCGAACGTGTATAAGCCGGATTCCATCAGGGCACCAGGGGTCGATCCGAACATACTGATGATGCCGCCTGCCACCGCTGCGGACGTGAACAGCATGGCCAGGAACAGCAACCCGCTGCCCAAGAAGACCGTCGCAAAGAAGCGGTCTTCGTGCGCGCCCAAGCGGTCCCGCACGACCCCCAGGAACCACAGGAAGGCGATCCCGGCGAAGGGCAGCAGATTCAGACCAAAACTAACAACCTTCCAATCGGACGCAAGCCACTGACCGGCGTCCTCCGGACGTACCGGGACCGAAATGCGGATGAGCACCACGGCCGTGATATAGAGCAGCGAGAATGCAATACCGGCGATTGCGGCGGCGCTCGGCGTTTTCAGGGCTGGCTTGGTGATCACGGCGTCTTTTATCAGGTTCGCCTCACCCTTCGAGTCCAGCTGCTCTAAGAATCGTGGTGCCCATCCGCTTGGTTGCGAGTCAGAGACCCGTGACTAGGCTTTCCGCTGCTGGAACGCGCGGACGATCAACCAGATCCCGCCGACCACGCCCCAGATCGCGGCGACCCAGATCATTGCCAGGCCCATGCCGAAGTCCTGATAGTTGAAGGTCAGGGCCAGCCCGAAAATCAACCCGAGGGCACCGAGGATGCCCGCACCCCAGCCGCCGCCTTGGAAAGCCATGATGAACAGTGCCACGCCGCTCATGATGCCCCAGATGCCGAGCACGAGTACGTAGATCTTGGGCAGCGCAATGGCGGAAACCACCGGATATTCCAGGACATACAGTCCTGCGATGATACCGATGATCCCGAGGAACAGCTTCCAGCCCCACATCGAATGATCGACGAACATGGAGACAATGTGCATGATGCCATCGATCAGGAAGTAGAGGCCCAGGACGGCGATCAGGAACGTGTAGACATCGAGCTTGGTGCTGGTCTCACCCCATAGCATAATGGCGCCAATGACGAGGGCAAGGATGCCGGCCATCAACGTCAGCCACCAGGGTCGCTGCTTGGTTTCCACTTGCATTGTTGCTGTAGTCATTTCCACTCTCCTTGTGGTGCAGATGATTGAATACGGCTTTCGTTCAAGAAATCGACCATGCTTTGAAGCATAGATCCGGTTGGAGTGCCATCATCATCGGTCAGCCGCATGCCCGGATGCGCAATCCCAATGCATTTTACCATCTGGCTGTCCACCTCCGATGGAGCCGTCTGATCTGCCTGGCACGTCGGTCTTGCCCGATCCTCCGTGGTATGGTCAAGAACCCAGAACTGCAACCTTGTGCCTGCCGGTCCTCGATCCCTCATTTCCTACGGAAGTCCGCAGCCAGGGCGCCGTCTTGAGTCCGGAGCTCCAGCGTGTTTCCCTGGATCTGGTACGTTGCAGCAGACTGCAGGGCCGACAGGTATTGCATCTCCTGGTCCATCACGCCGGCTGGGTCGGCGCATGCCATCCGCGTGGATGCTAGGGTCCCGATGGTGATCTGGCTGCCGTTCACCTTGTAAGCGCCGTTGTAGGTATTGCAGCCGCTGCTGCCGGAGAGGTTGCCGTCCTTGCCGAACTCGGCTGTCAGGGTGGTCCCCGATAGCACGCTGGTTACAGCCTGCTTGCCGTTGTTATAGGCGGTGACCACCCAGGAAGTGCCTGCCAGGTCCTGCGATTGCGCCTTATAGATCAAAACATCCTTGCCGCTGCGGTCCTTCAGCGCCAGACGGTTTTCCGAAACGGCATAAGTCTGGACGTCGCCCAGAGCCTTGATATATGCGCTCTCCTGGTCCATGATCTCCGGCGGGCATGCCATCATGGTTGAGGTGGTAGGCGAGATCTGAAGGTTCTGCCCGGAGGTGGTGTAGGTGCCGGCATACTGGTTGCAGCCCGAGGAACCGGTCACTTTTCCGCCGGATGTGAACAGGATCGTGATACCGGCTTCTGCGGTGACGGGCTTATCCGCCATGCTGGACAGGCCCCATACGAGGCCAGTCAGATTGGCTTGCCCTCCCGCCAGAGGGGCGGAAGGCGTGCAGGCCGCCAGAGCCAGCAAGCCTGCGCACAATCCGAAGCTTACAAGACCACTTCTCACGCGATCAGCCTTCGAGCAGTTTCTTCTTGGCTGCTGCGAACTCTTCGTCGGTAAGGACACCCTGCGCGTGCAGGTTGGCAAGATTCTGAAGCTTGGCCGTCAGGTCGTCTTGCGCGGGTGCCGCTGCGGCTGGAGGGGGCGGGGCAGGCTGCTGTTGCTGTGCATCCGTCACGCCCTGTTCATAGGCCATCTGCTGCTGCTGTTGGACGGCAGCCTGCTCATTAGCCCACTTCTGTTGCTGGTGGTGCTGTACCGCGCCGGCTGTCCCGGCCATGACTGCCGAGCCGACTGCCACGCGTGCTACGCTTCTTCCAACGGACCTTCTTCTCATCATATCGGCCTCCTGATCGTTATCTACGCTGCGGGAGAGGATAACTTCTTCGCATCCGTGCTCGCGAAGATGGCCAGCACATTCTCAATCTCTTCGTTGGGAATGCGGCCCTGTGCCAGTAAGTTACCTTTGGCGCGAATCACTGCGTCTTTGAACTTTACGGCCCAGACGTTCTCAAAGAGCAGGGCTGCGGCAAGCGTGTTGTTATCCATCGCTTGGGCGATCATATCGATGTCCTCGACTTGGATGATCCCGCTGATCTCCGCGTGGAGAGGGTCGAAGACACCCAGAAGCTCGGGTGCCAGCTGCTGCACTTCCACTGCCTCGTGACTCCCATCGGCGTACTTCTGGATCATGACCAGATCGATGACACGGACGATCTGCTTTTGGACGAGGTCAAGAAGCTCTGGCATGATCTCGCCCTTGAGCTGCTCTGTCTTGAATTCCAGGGCAATGAAGTCGACCGGACCGTAACTCATTGGCAATCTCCTTTTTGAGGACCGGGTCGTTTGGCCTATTATCGACTGGCCAAACAGCCCGGCCATCAGCAATCAGATGTTTTGCTCTACGCAGTTGCTACACTCACGGTCTTCCCGAAGACGAGCGTTTCAGGCGGCTGGCGCGGCACCCGGAAGACGATTGCGGTTCTGATAGGCAGTGCTGCTCCAGTGCATCACATCGATGAAGACTGCCATGACGAGCCAGAACCAATCCCACGAACTCAATCCAACCCCTGGGCTCCACAGCAGCACGTACATCAGCGTGGTGAACGGCAGGAAGATGATTCCCAGGATCGGCCACAGCCAGCTCCCGTTGAAGGCCTTGTCAAAATAGGCGGGGCGGGCCAGCCAGATGATCAGCGTCCCAAGGCGGGGGAATGCGGCGGCAACTAAAGCGAAAAGACAAGGCATGGTAGTATCCTCCTCACACAGATTGATTGTCTTGAGGCTGGCCGCCGCTCAGGTAGCCAGCCTTCATATCGATGGCTCTGCGGCCTAGCGGGTACCGTGAGCCATCTCGTCGATACAGACCGCTATCGCCAGGATGAGCACATCGTTCTGACCGGGCTCGATTGCAACCCCGTAGCTGTCGCGCAGGCGGAACCACTTCTTCGAGACCTCGGCCACCTTGTCCCGCCCCTCGCCAATGCTGTATTCGTGATCCAGGATATTGCCCTGTACCTGCAGGTCCGGACCGTTGGCTACCTTGGCGACCCATCTCTCGCGCAGCGGCGTGATCAGGGCCTTCTTGACCGTGGCCATGCTCTCGCCGTTCGGCCCCTCGACTTCCATCGTATCCTTGATGCGCAGCATCTTCTCCTGGATCTTGCACAGCTCACGGCCGTTGGCATCCTCGAAGATCAGCGTCTGGCGCACGCGCAGCGCCTTGCCGTCGACCTTGAAGACCTTCTGGCCCTGATCGTTCTCGATCCAGAAATCGTCGCCAATGGCTACCATCTTCTGGCGCATCTGGTAATGATTTCCGCCTCCGCCCGGTCGCCCGAGCTGGCGGTCATCCTGGCGTTCTTCCCGGCGGTCCTGTCGTCTATCTCTCATGGGACACTCCCTTACTTCCTGGGCGGGGCAGAATTACTCCGCAGCGAAAGCAGCCATGAGCTGCTCTTCCTGTTCCTTGGTCAGGTTGGAGGAGATCAGCTCGAACTTGAAGTCCTTAAGTTCGGCAACCACCTTATCCATTACAGCGCCGCTGGTCATGAGGAACAAGGCCGACGTACCCTCCGTCACTTTCTCCCTGGTCTGCTTGATGAAGTTGTCGTCGATACCGTAATCCGACATCTTGCCCGCCAGAGCGCCGATCGCCGCGCCGACTGCCATGCCGAAGAATGGCACGAAGAAGATCAGCCCGAAGAGCAGACCCCAGAACGCGCTCTCCATGGCGCCGACCCCCGCCATGTTTACCAGCTGTTTGGTCTTGGGCTTGGAAGCGCCTTTCGGCCATGTGACAATGGCCGCATCTTGAAGGGTGATGAGCTGCATTTTCTGGAGTGACTTAACCTTTTCCAGCAGGGTTGCAGCGCCTTCTGGGGTGTCAAACTTGAAGACCGTAAGCGAAGCCATCTGATTTACTCCTTGATTTGTCTTTGGCAATGACCGATATACGGTTGGTCACTCGATGTTGAGCTTGAGTCCGCCCATCATGCCTGCCACAGCGTTGTATACGACTGCGATAACAAGACCAGCTAGGGCACCGCCCAGGGCGGCGAAGAGGGCGCGCAGGAAGATCAGGCCGATGGCGGTGAGTGAGTACACCGTCCAGTTGCCGAGGTTCATGTCGATCCACCAGGCCTGGGCCCCGAAAATCCAGCCCATGATCCAGCCGTACACGCCGAAGACGAACACCCAGAACGCCGCCAGAAGAGCACCATAAGCGGCAAACGACGAGACATTGACAGACTTGATGGTCTTCATTTGTTATGAGCTCCTTTCCTATGCATGAACGCCGTTTTGCTGCTGTTCGTCGCCTCGGGGGGAAACGCTGCATCGTTGTCCATGCGCCTGGCGTGGCTCAACTAAACGACCCTCGACTCGCGGAGACAGCGTAACGCCAATAATGTACCGGATATCCATGCTAGTGTCATCTGCCAGTCGTTGAAAGCCATGTCAACATCCCATGCCGGTTGAGAAGCTGGAGTCTCAACAGGTGTTGAAGGAGCTGCGCATACGGCCTATCGTCTGGAAGTGCGCAGCAGCAGCAGGAACAGGTTGATGAAGTCCAGGTAGAGCGCCAGCGCTCCCACCACGACGATCCCACCCATGCTCTGGCGGCCTTGCAGGTCGGCAGTCAGCTGCTTGAGCCGCTGCGTGTCCCAGACGGTCAGTGCCGCGAACAGCAGGATGCCGGAGAAGTTCATAAGCTGGTTGAGCCCGCGGGCGAATGGGAAGAACCAGGTAAGGAACAAGCCAAAGCACCAGCCTGCCAGCGCCAGCAGCAGGAACATCCCCAGCCCGCTGAGATCGCGCCGGATCACCAAGCCGATGACGCTGGCAAAGAGGAACATGCCCGCCGCCATCCAGAAGGTGTAAGAGATGTCGCTCTGGCTGTAGTAGATGAAGATGGATGAGATCGCTACGCCGGTTACAGCCGAGTACAGCAGGAAGAGCAGGAACGCAACTCCGGCCGAAAGTCGCATGACCGCGCCGCTGATCCCCACCACTAGGAAGATCTGGATCAGGAACAGGCCGAAGGCGAACCATGGGTTGAACAGGATCCGCTTGATCATCTCCGGGTTGGCGCTGACCCGGCTGGCGATTGCTGCCGTGATGGCGAGCCCGAGTGCCATGACCAGGTAGATCAGGGTCATGACTCGGTTGAAAGCGACGGGCTTTGCTACGGGAACTGCATGTGTGGTTGCTTGTGCCATGTCATCCTCTCGGTCCTGCAATCTTGTGAAAATGGAATGCGCCGCCTAGGCGCGCCCCGCCATACCCTCCGGGGAAACTGTCTGCCTCATAGCATAGCGACCGCTCGCCGATTTGTCATCGTGAGCGTGATGCTATCGATCTAAACAAAAAGCGCAGGGACGCGTTTTGGTCTCAACGTTTGTTGAATCATCGCTGGCCTGTTGTATTCGCGCCGGTTGTGCTGATATATTGGCATCATGACAGATGCCGCACAAAAGCCCGCATTCTCAGTGCTGTCTCTTAACACGTTTGGTATCCCATTCTATTTGAGCACGTGGCGGATCCGGCCTCTGACGGCCATTCTCCGGAACCTGGCGCCCACCGTCATCTGCCTGCAGGAAGTACAGCAGAATGCTTATGTGCCGGCGTTGCAGCGCGGCCTCAAGGGCTATTCCGATTTTGCTTTCTTCCATAAGCCATTCGCACCGAGGGGCGGGCTGTTTACCGCTGCGGCCTCCGGCTGCAAGGTGAGGGAGAGCAAGTTCTATCCGTTTCCGAATCAAGGCAAGCCGCTCAGCATTGGCTTCTCGGACTGGTGGCTGAACAAGGGCGTCTTGTTGGTCAACCTGGAGGTCGCCGGAACGCATTTGGTGGCCATGAACACCCACCTCCAGGCCAACTATATGGGGGACTGGCAGCCGTCGAATGCGCAGACCCAAATTCAGCTGGACCAGGTGAGCTATCTGGTCGAGCTTATCCAAGCCCAATCGCAGGATGCGTGGGTGACGGTCTGCGGCGACTTCAACTTCCCGCGTGAGGCGCCCGCCTACGAACGGATGGCAAACGGTAGCGGTATGACGGATCCGCTGCTGCGCGATCCACGTTCGACTTATCAGCCATTCCCGCTTGTGCCTCCGAAATGGAAAATGACCCTGGACTACTTCTTCTACCGACCCCCCCGAGGCGAAAGGGCGGACGTCACCGCAGACATTGTCCCGATTGTCAACCCGGCGGGGCGTTACTCCGTCCAGCGCTTCCTGACAGACCATCAGGCGTTGTTGCTGAACATTGGATGAAACGCTCTCAACATTTGTAACGTTTCCCCGCAACGACAATTCATCAGGCGAAGGATGACATCTCCCTTCCAGTTGAGTATCTTTTAGGCAGCCGGCCTGGCAAGCTGGTAGTTCGCATCTTAAGCAGGATCGTCGAGGCGGTCATCGGAGGCGCATGGTGAAACTCTCACGGGCACGAATCACTCAGATAGTCTCTGTGTTTGTCGTGCAGGTCGTCGTGCTCTTTATCCTGCACAGTCTCATGTCTGGATTCCATGCCGACACCTTGCGCGCTCTGGTGTTTATGGCGTTCTTCGTGGGCATCGCCAAGTCGGTACTGTGGTGGGTCTTTGTCGAGGTCCTCTCCTGGTTGCCGGCATGGCTCTACCCCATTCTCACCCTGCTCCTGAACGGCTGGGTGGTGCTGTTGGTCGGTAGACGCGTCGAGGGTATCCAGATCGATAACCTGGGCACGGCCATCTGGATCGCCATCTGGCTCACCCTCGTGGATGCCGTCGTCAGCAACATCCTGTCGATGGACGAAGACTCTCAGTTCGACAGGCACATACGGCGTCTCGTCGCAAAGCGCAGCAAGCCCCAGAAGACCGATATCCCCGGATTCCTGTTCCTGGAGATCGATGGGCTCAGCGAGAAATTGTTCCGCCGCGGCATTGCCGAAGGGTACATGCCGAACATCAAGCGATGGCTTGACCAGGGCACTCACCAGATCGTGGGATGGGAGACGGACTTCTCGGCGCAGACTGGCGCCATGCAAAGCGGCATCTTGCTTGGGAACAACAACGATGTACCTGCCTATCGGTGGTGGGACCGCGACCAGCATCGTGTAGTCATTACGGGCATGCCCAAGGATGCCATGGCACTGGAGGCAAAACTGAGCCATGGCAACGGCCTGTGTTCGGACGGCGGCTCCTCGCGCGGCAACATGTTCTCGGGTGACGCGTCCGAGACGATGCTGACTTTCAGCGCGGTGCGCAACTCACAGCGCAGCCGCGGGCCAGGGTTCTATACATACCTGGCGAGCCCGTACGTCATCACCCGCCTGATCACCCGCTTTGTTACCGAGGTCATCAAGGAGTGGTGGCAGGCCGCGGCGCAGCGGCGGCAGAAGTACAAATATCGGGTGTCCGCCCGAAATCTCGGCTATGGCTTTTTGCGCGGTTTCCTGGGCCCCATCATTCAGGATCTCGTGACGTACACGGTCATCAGTGACATACAGCGGGGCTTGCCCGCCATCTATGCCCTGTACGCCGGTTACGATGATCTCTCGCACTTTGCGGGCATGGATACGGAAGATGCCTTTGAAGCGCTGCACGAAACGGATCGCTATTTTGCCAGACTCGAGCGCTCCTTAAAATACGCTCCGCGCCCCTATCACATAGTAGTTCTTTCAGATCATGGGCAGAGCCTGGGCCTCACTTTCGAGAATGCGCATGGCATTTCGCTGGAGAACCTCGTCAAATCATTGGTAAAGAGCGATGCCGGGGTGTTCTACTCCAATAACCATACCGAGGGGTGGGATAACCTGAGCACCGTGGCAAATGAGGCGACCGTCTCCGATACGAATCCACGTACGGCAGGCCTCATTAAGAGGATGCTCGCAAGCCGCGAGCACGACGACTACGTCGAAATTGGTCCGCAAGGCGACTCCGCGAAAAAGGTGGAAGCGGGAGCGGAGAAGGCCAAGGTGGTGGTCTTTGGGTCCGGCTCGACCGGGCTGATTTTCTTCACCGACTCCCCGAAACGAATGACGTTTGAACAGATCCAGGACGCGTACCCAGAGCTGATCATCGGACTTTATTCTCACCCGGGCATCGGATATCTGGTTGTACGGTCGGAAGCGCAGGGAGATATCGTGATCGGCAAGAACGGCGTCCATTACCTCAACGATGACCATTGCGAAGGTGCAGTGGATCCTTTGGCAGTCTATGGTCCCAATGCCGCCCTGCATCTGCGCCGGGAAAGCGGCTATTCGAACTGCCCGGATATCATCGTGAATACGATGTATGACCCACAGACTGAGGAGCTGTGCGGGTTTGAGAATCAGGTCAGCCACCATGGAGGCATGGGGGGGCCGCAGAATTATCCGTTCATCCTAAGGCCTGCCTCCCTGCCCTATGACGGAAAACCGATCATTGGCGCCGAATCGGTCCATCATCTGCTGCGCGGCTGGCGGGAGAAGGTGCAGAACATGACGCCCACCGTTCCGGTTCCAGCTGCCGCAGATTAGTGAGCAGCGCACTCCTCGCGCAGAAGCGATCTCGAGCCGATCTCGTAGCTCTCTTCAAGGAGATCTACGAGATCTGGATTTCCGAGCGTCCCAACCAGCTGGCCGCCGCGCTAGCCTATTTTGGCCTCTTCTCTTTTGCGCCCGTCATCTACATTGCCTTCAGCATCGCGGGTGTCTTCCTCGACAAGGCCGCGCTGCTGGATCTTTTTCTTGCGCGCGTGGAGGCCAGCCTCGGTCCGGCCGTTGCCGAGGCCGTACAGAATCTGCTGAGCCGGGTTTCGCCCGCGGAGTCGGGTGGTTCTCTCATCGTATCCCTGATCAGCATCTTTCTCTTGCTGCTGACCGCCTCTGGCGTATTCTTCCAACTGCAGTACGCGTTGAATGCCGTCTGGAAAGTCCCCATGTCGGCTGCGGTTGTCCTCCGGCGTACCGTACGCGAGCGCCTCTTCTCATTCCTCATGGTCCTGGCGGTCGGCCTGCTCCTGGTCGTTGCAGCTTTGGTCAGTCTCGTAACAGGCTGGCTGAGCTCCATCGCCATCCTGTCTGCGCTGTTACCCACCCTTACTCTGGTTGGGTTTATCGCGCTTGCCACCTTGTGCTTCGCTGTCATGTACAAATTGCTGCCCGCCATCCGGATCGCCTGGCGGGATGTGTGGGGCGGTGCGATCCTGACTGCCCTGCTGATTTCCATTGGCGGCAAACTCGTAATTTTCTTTATCGGCCACACGAGTCTGTCTTCAGCGTTGCAGACTGCCGGGGCTTTCATTATGCTTCTGACGGGCTTTTACTACTTCGCCCAGGTGTTCTTGCTGGGCGCCATTATTACGCGCGTGTATGCTCACCGCTATGGTTCCATGAGCCAGGCAAGCGGCGGAGGTCCGGGCCCGGTCGAGCCGTTGGCTTCGAGCGCGCCCGAAGAAGGCGCCTAGGTCGCCGTCGGGATCCAAATCGCCTTTCTGCAAAGTGCACAACAGAAAAGGAGTTCCGGGCATGGGAACTCCTTCGTTTGGATGGATCAGGGAAGCGATGTTCCCGCTATTGGAGCGACTTGCGGATCTCTGCTTCTGCGTCCGAGTCGAACGACGAATGATAGATCTTGCCGTTGTACGGCTCCAGCGCGGTGATCAAAAGCCCGACGTTCTCGTTGGCAATGATGAACAGGATCGCCGACGTGCCGGGGGTGAGTGACTCTTGGACTTCCTTGATAAACTTCTTGTCCAGGCCAGTCTCGAAGGTTTTCCCGACCAGGGCGCCGCCCGCCACGCCCAACGCGATGCCTGCCAGCGGGAACAACAGGGATCCAAGCACGAGTCCAAGGAATCCGCCCGCGACTGCCCCGATCTTGACACCGCGCTCCGTCAGATTCTTGATATTGACCTTTCCGCTGGCGTCCTTGACGATCACCGCCGCGTCATCCAGGTTCAACATGTCGCGGTTCTTCATGTCTTGCAGGGTTTTCAATACGGAAGTAGCCTGGTTCTCATCGGGGAACGTGATGACCAAAACATGTGACATGGGTGCCTCCTTCAGAGTAATGATGATTCATTGAGCGGTGCAGGCTCGCGCAGCACGGCAATGACTTATCAGCGTTGTGCGGTATCTGTCGGAAAGAACGACAGGATGACCTCCGGCAAGGCCACGCCGGGGCTGCCCTTGATCAGAAAGTAGTCAGCGCCTGCCTGGTAGGCTTCTTCCGACTCGGTAGGAAACATCGTGTAGATGACCACCTTTATCCCCGGCCACCTCGATTTGATTTCGTGGGTGGCCCTCAGACCGTCCAGCGTTGGCATGTGGACATCCATCAAAACCAGGTCCGGTCGTTGCTCGCCAACCAGCTGGATTGCTTCTTGTCCGTTGGCAGCTTCCCCGGCGATCACGATCCGCGGCTCGAACGCCAGCACCGCGTGCAGCGCCCGGCGCGTCGAGGCCTGGTCGTCGGCGATGACGACACGGACCTGACTTTCTTCCACGCCTGTAACCCCGATCATCGATCTAACGTCCAATTGCTAGCCGCGCTCTTTCGAGGTTGGCGGTCGTGGCAACCCGGCTCAGTCTACATCCTCGTGAAGATCGCTGGTCTCCTCCAAGGACACCACTCCTGTTCGGATGCCGTACAGCGCAGCCTGGACCCGGTTCTTCAGCCCCAGCTTTGACAGTATCCGGCTGATATGTGTTCGGATGGTGACTTCGGTGAGTACCAATTGCTTGGCGATCTCTTGGTCGGTTTTCCCCTGGGTGAGCAGACGAAGAACTTCGATCTCCCGCTCAGAGAGTTCCTCCGGTGATCGCTTGGTGGGCGTCTTTGCGCCGGACATCCCTCGCAGCATCTTCCACGCGATGGTTGGGTTCAGCGACGGCTCGCCGGCGTAGACGTTCCGGATCGATTCGACCAACTCCTCAGGCTGAGCGTCTTTCACAAGATAGCCTAGAGCGCCTGCTTTGATGGCCGGGAAAAGCTTGTCGTCCCCCGAATAGCTCGTCAAGACGATGATCCGCTGCTCGGGCTGGCTGGTCATGATGCGCTTCGTCGCCTCGATACCGTCCATCCCTGGCATCGCCAGGTCCATCAAGATGACATCCGGCTTGAGCTGCTGCGCAAGCTCGACGGCCGCCGCGCCGTTCCCCGCCTCGCCGATCACGGCAATGTCGTCGTATTCGGTCAGCAAGGCTTTGATCCCCTTGCGAACCATAGCATGGTCGTCCACAAGGAGCACCTGGATCTGTTGGTTGCCCAAAGACCACCTCATTTCTGGGGAGTGTTGCCTAGACCAGGCGCGATCCGCAGGGTCGGATCAGGTGGTACTTCCCCATGGGTCTGCTGCTCTCATGGATTGCAGCGGCCTGCATGAATATTGTGTCAATGTACCGTGACTTGCGAGGATCGCCGCGAGCAAGCCATAACACGCACATCCTCGCAACTCTGCTGCTAAGGTCAGGCACAGCTACGCCGCGACCAGGGTATTGGTTGCGTGCTTCTGTGAATTCACTATACCAAGGGTGGGAATTTGCGTCATCCTTGGCTCGTTGATATCAGAATCAACAAAAGGAGGATGCCCCGAAAGGGCTTTCAACGCTGCGGGGAGACCGGTCAACAAGCGTGGAGCCGTTCCCCCGCAACGTTTACCCGATTCCATCTCCGATGGATGAAATCCCCTCCCGCAATGCGTAGAGCGTGGCCTTCACCCGGTTTGCCAGATGCAGCTTCGCCAGAAGGTGGCTGATGTGCGTGCGCACTGTCACTTCCGAGATGCCCAGCTGATTGGCGATCTCCTCGTTCGAGAACCCTTCAGCAAGCAGTCGCAGCACTTGTACTTCTCTGCCGGTCAGAGGCTCCGTGGTCGGCTTTGCGGCGGGATCCTCCCGGATCTCCTTCATGATCTTGCGGGCGATAGCTGGCGGCAGCGAGAGTTCACCTTTGCACACCTTGTGAATGGACCGGACCAGTTCGGCCGGATCCGAGTCCTTGAGCAGGTACCCAAGTGCTCCGGCCTTGATGGCCGGAAAGACTTTGTCGTCTCCCACGAAGCTTGTGAGCACCAGCACGCGTACCTCCGGCTGCTTGGCCGTGATCTGCCGTGTGGCCTCGATGCCGTCCATGTTCGGCATCACTATATCCATCAGCACCACGTCCGGCTTCAACTGCCTGGAGTGTTCGATGGCCTCCAGGCCGTTATCGGCCTCCCCGATCACCTGGATGTCATTCGTTTCCGCAAGCAG
>DATKAF010000295.1:0-8510 GCA_035498395.1 Anaerolineales bacterium | reverse complement strand
AACGACTACATCGTCATCGCGGCCTCCGTGGGCATCCTGGCGATGATAGGCTTTCTGATCGTAATGAGGCGCAAGGTTCTAACGCCAGGCCTGATGGAAGGCCTGGGTGCGTGTTCGTTCTGGTTCGGCATGATCGTGGTGGGGCTGATGGCGATCGGTCGCATCGTGTTGGCGATTGCCTACTGACGCAGAGTTCCATTCGTTCTTCGTGATGGAATAAGAAAGGGAGGGGAAATGCTGCTCATCGTGGAACTCGCGATGTTCGCCGGGGGCATCTATGCCATCTTCGCGGCGAATGGCCCGGCATTTGTGCTCGTAGGCGGGAAATATTAGGTGGAGGGGACAATCGCACGGCTGTTCGGCGTGCTTCCGCATCTCGAATATCAAATATCGCTTCTCGAACGCCGCCGCAACGCGGCGTCTTTTTTCTACAGGGTAGCCTGCATACACTTTCCACATAATTTCTGCGCAGAAAATTGACCCGCCGCGTACCGGTCTTCGCTATCATGTCGGCGTTCGAGGCGGCCACGGATCCGCCTCCGGAAAGGACATGACAAAGAATGAAGAAACGTTGGATGATACTCGGTTCTCTGGCAGCCCTGCTCTTGATCGGCGCGCTGGGCGCGGCGGCGGTGTATGCGCAGAGCCCCACCCCCGGCGCGCCTGCAGACGGGACGCCTCCCGCGCCGGGCGGCCCCGGCCAGCCCGGAGACTTCGGTCACGGGCAGCACCAGCTCTCGCAGGCCGAGCTCGATGCAGCCGCCAAGGCGCTCAACATGAGCTCTACCGATCTCTCGTCCCAGCTCAGCAGCGGCAAGACCCTGCAAGACATCGCCACCGCGCAGGGCGTTGACTTCAAGACCGTGATGCAGGCTATGGACGCGTTCCGGCCGGTCCATCTCGATACGGCCGAGCTGGATGCGGCAGCCAAGGCGCTCGGCATGACCTCCAGCGACCTCTCGACGCAGCTCCAGAACGGCAAGACGCTCTCCGATCTCGCGGCAAGCAAGAACGTGACGCTGCAAAGCGTTCAGGACGCGATCACCGCCGCGCGCCACGCGCAGATGACGGCGCAGATCAACCAGGCGGTCACGTCGGGCCAGATGACGCAGGACAAGGCCGACTGGCTGCTGGAAGGCCTCGGCAAGGGCTACCTGGATGGGCCGGGCGGCTTCGGCTTTGGGTTCGGCCGCGGCTTTGGCCCTGGCGGCCCCGACCACGGGCAGCCGCCATCAGGCGCTCCATCGCAGGCCGCGCCCACCGCGGCGCCATAACCATTCGTCTCCATATCACTTAGAAGAACAGGCGAAGCCTCTGCTTCGCCTGTTTTGTTGCTCCACGGTCAAGCCAGGAGTTCGACGATGGCCCTGCGAACGGCATCAGGGCATTCCAGGTAACTGAAATGTCCGCACTCTTCCAGCTCCAACAGGCGCGCCCCCGGGATCGCCCCGGCAATATGGGCGGCGCACTCATAAGGGACCAGGTCATTGGCGCTGTGAATGACGAGCGCGGGGATGCGAAGCTGCGCAAGCTGCGGCAGCAGATCGTAGTCGTCTAACAGCCACGTCTGCTCGTACAGCCGGTCTTCGATGGCTCGCGCGTTGACCACGCCCTCGGGAGTCGCGCCGAGGCGCAGGCTGCGGACGACCTGCTCCAGTTGCTCCGGGCGGCGCAGCGTTCCCCGGAAGTGGATGCGATAGATCTCGGCATCGTTCTCCAGGTCTCCGTGGGCGTACCGTTCTGTCGAAGACAGGGCTTTCATCTGCTCGACTTCGCCGGGTGCGCGCTTGCCGGGCAGTTCCTGCCGGAATAGCAGGTAGTCGTTGTGTGAAACCGGAGCGCTATTCATCAGCACCAGGTGGGATACGCGCTCCGGGTGGCGGACCGCATATTGCGCAGCCAGCAGGCCGCCCCACGAATGGCCCAGCAGCGCCGCCTTCTCCAGCCCGAAATACTGCCTCAGGCTCTCCAGGTCTTCCATCTCCGATTCGATCGTCACATCCTGCGGCTCGACGCCCTGCGCGGACCCACCGCGCCCGCGCTGATCGTAGTAGATCAGGCGGATCGAATCGGATAACCGGTCTAGGTCGGGGAGCAAATAGTGATGATCGAAGTCCGGTCCTCCGTGAAGGACCACAACAGGCTGTCCCTGCCCGATCTCACGAGCATAGAGCTGGAATTCATCGGCCGGGACGAAGTGTTCGCGCGGGGTCCGGGGAGCGTTCAATTCATCAGCACGTGCAGGCCAACGATGAACAGAATGACCGCGGACGCGAGCGTGAGCATCGCGACGAGCAGAGCCGGAGGGCCGGCGCGCCGCTGTTGCAGCAGCGTCGCACACCCAATACCCAGCGCTGCCAGCGGCAGGGCTCCAAGCAGCACCCACAGCGTCCACATGCGCCCCGCATACCAAGTGACGATCTCCTGCGCGGTGTGTGCAGCCTCAACTTGCAGCGGCCCCAGGGTGCGCACGATCAGGGCCAGCATGAACAGGGATGCAGGGAGGATGAGCAGAAACTGGATGACGGGAGCGGCGCGCTTGATCGTGTTCATAGCAGCATTTTGCTCTCTTCGCCTATCGAAGGAAAAAAAGCCCACAGCATGAAGTTGCTCTGAAATCCTACCAGGCTGGCTGCCACCGGCTCAATGCCGTCAGTTGGAATCAGGGCGTTTCGCAGGCATGTCTCAAAGCCTCCATCAGGCCCGCGTGCGATAGCGAAGATACACCCATCCATTGCCAAAGCGGCGCTCGTCCAGGAGGTCCAACTTTACGCCTGTGTCGTCGGGCAGCACCCGCTTGCCGCGGCCAAGCAGAACAGGCACGACCAGCAGTTGATACTCGTCGACGAGCCCGGCCCGTATCGCCTGCCCGGCCAGGTTCGGACCGGCAACCGAAATATCGTGCGCCGAGCGGGCCTTTCGCTCGCGGATCGCCCGCGGTTCGAATTCGCGCTCCAGACGCGTCTTCGGCGTAGAGACGGCCTCCAAAGATCTGGAATAGACGATCTTATCCGCCGCTTTCCAGATCCGCCCGAAGTCCATCATGGCCGGGTTGAGGCCGGGGATGGCATCCGGCGTATCCCAGACCATCATCGTCTCGTAGTTCCTGCGTCCATAGAGATATGTGCCGATGGGGCGGTGCCGCTCGTTGATGAAAGCGGATATCTCCTCGTCCGGCGACGCCCAATCCATGTCCTCGGCCTGACCCGCGATAAGGCCATCCAGCGACATGGGCATAAAGTAGATCAGACTGGCCATTGTGCAGCCTCCATGTCGTATCAGTATATTCCACAACAATGGCACTGGGCTACAGTAGTACAATATGCGCCTCCCGGAGGTGCCAATGTGCGCATTCTGCGCCGCCATCCCCGTTGCCGCAGCCACCGGCGCGGCCGCGAACCGCAAGCAACAGCAAGCCGCCAATGAAGCCCGGGCCGCGGGCGTCGAAGACCCCAAGACGAAGCCCATCGGCAGGATCACGGCGGGCATTGTGCTGGCGCTGCTGGCCTGCTCCATCACCTACCATTCTGTGACGAAGCTGCCGCTGTTCTGAATTAGGAAAAGCGTTTTATGTGGATCATAGACGTCCTGATCGATATACTGACACAGCTTTTCCGTGCAGGCGTTGACGCCGCGCAGGAACGGGCCGATGCCGCGCCGCCGGTGTCGCCTCCGCCGCCCGGCATGACGCCTTCTCCAAGACTCCCGCAGCAGAGTGGAGGGGGCATCCCCGGCCTTCCGACTACGCGGCAGCCGACATACCAGTCCACATCACAGGACCCGGACTATGAGCGCACGCCCTGGCGCAGGCTGCTGAGCATCATTATCCTGCTGGTCATTTCGGCGCTGATCGTCTTCTGGCTTCTCAGTGTGCTGAGATGAAGCAGGAGCGGGCCTTGGAATTTGATACGCAGGTGAAGCTAGCGGTCTACCGGCACTTCGCAGAAACGGCCAAGGCGCCGGCCGTCTCCGAAGTCGCCCGGCGGATCTGGTCGGACGTCGAGTCGGTGCTGGCGGCATACAAGCGTTTGCGCGCACAGCGGCTGCTGGTGCTGGAGGCGGACGGAAAGTCCATCCGCATGGCCCCCCCGTTCTCCGGCATCCCGACGCAGCACAGCGTGGAGGCCGGTGGATTGCGGTATTTTGCGAATTGCGCCTGGGATACATTGGGAGTGCTTGCCGCGCTGCACAAGCCCGGAACCGTTCATTCGCGCTGCGAACAATCCGGCGAGCTGCTCCACTTGCCGGTCGGCCTGGATGGGCCTGGGCCGACGAAGTGGGTCTTTCACTGTCTCGTGCCGGCCGCCAAGTGGTGGGACGACATCGTCTTCACCTGAAGCAATATGCTCTTCTTCCGGTCGGAAGAACAGGTACGCGAGTGGTGTGAGGTCAACGGATACCCAAAGCGCCCGCTCGTGCGCATGGACCAGCTCTGGGGGTTGGCGACGGCCTGGTACGGAACCCGCTTGCAGGAAGACGCGCGGCGGCCTCAGCCGGAGGAGATGCGCGCCATCTTCGCAGGCCTCGGACTGCACGGCGAGTTCTGGGACCCCCAATCGGATTCGTTCGGCTAACAGGGAACCTACGAAGACCGCACCGTAAAGGTGCTCTCATCTGGCTCTCAACAGCCATGTGGCCCTGCCGTGTGGGGGCCGGGCATCCGGATCGTGACGAACTTGACTTGCATTTCGGCTGCATCCCCCCTACAATAAGATCGGTTCTGCCTGATCAAGACGGTGTGGTGAAACGGATCTGGCCGTGGGCGCCGCCAGATGCAGGCGCGGCCTGCGAGCTGATGTCCGGGCCAATCGGGGAAGAGGCGAGGTAATGAGCCAAGTGCAACCTAAGACGCCTATCATGGCTTTCAGGTCTGAAGAAGCAGCGGCGCGGTATTATGCAGCTTATGATGCGGTACTGAAACAGTGGCCCGTGCCATTCGATGAGCTGTATATCCCTACAACCTTTGGCGATACGCATGTGATCGCCAGTGGGCCAAAGGGTGCGCCTCCTGTCGTGCTCTTGCATCCTGCTGGCGGCGGCGCCGTCATCTGGATACGGAACGTGGGACCGCTCAGCGACGCGTTCCGGACCTACGCGGTCGACACCGTCAGCGAGCCGAACAAGAGCGGTCTGACGCGCACCATCGGCATGCGCACCCAACGAGGCGATTTTGCCTGCTGGATGGAAGAGCTGCTCGATGGCCTGCACATCGACAAGACGCATCTGGTTGGGAACTCGTTTGGGGGCTTTCTAGCGGTCAACACCGCTCTTGCCATCCCGGAGCGCGTGAACAAAGTCGTGTTGATCAGCCCCGCGGCAACGTTCGTCTCAGTGCCTGCGTGGGGGTGGCATTTCATCCCGGCGAACACCATTGGGTTGCTGGTAGGCTCCGATGACATGCTTCTGAAGCCGTACGCGTGGATCTGGCAAGACTTCCCCATGGAAGAGTGCATTTCCGAGTTGCGGGCTACCACCGCGGTCACGGGCCGCCCACGGCACTGGTCCCCGACAGTGTTCAGGGACGATGAGCTGCGCGGCGTCCGCGTGCCGATGCTGTTGTTGATCGGGGATCATGAAGTCATCTACAGGCCCGAGCGAGCGATAGAGCGGGCAACCAGGCTCGTGCCTGGCCTGAGAGCCGAGATCATTCCGAATGCCAATCACATCGCGGAGTACACCGCCTGCGAGGCGGTCAACCAGCGAATCGTGGAATTCTTATCCGAGTAGTCAGTCGCGACGGCTTGCCCTCCAGGATGCACAAGCGGGATTCACAGCCCCCCTACCGCCGCCTCCTCCGCTGGCCTCCCTTACCGTGCGCTCCTGCCGCGCCTCGTCTCTCGCTGACCACCTTGCGCGCCAGCAGCACCGCGAACACCGCCATATAGACCGCCGCCGCGACCGCAAGATAGAGCTGCCGGTTGAACTGCTCCTGGTCTGATGCCAGCAGCTTCTCCGCGGTCACCTGCGTCTGCGGGTCGAGCGCCACGAGCTGCGAGAAGCTGTCGAGCTGCGTCTGGCTGTTCTTCAGCGCCGCGGGCCACTCGTCGAGCAGCGGCTTCTGCGCGGCCACCTGCGCGAAGGCCCCGGCCTGGTCGCCCTGCTGCGCGAGAAGGAGCGTCTTCGCCAGCGGGTCGAGCATCGGGGGATAGGTCTCCAGGTCGGAGGCCAGCCGCCGGGCATAGGCCGTGACAGCGGCCGTGTTCGAACGCTCCCTCTCCAGCGAGCCGGAGGAGGACGAGAGCTGGTTCTGCGCATCATGGATCTGCTGGAGGGCGGCCCCGATCGAATCGGCGGAGGGCAGCTTCTGCTCCTGCTCCACCGCATCCGCGAAGTCCACATAGGCGATGTGCGCGATCTTGGTCGCGTTCAGCGCGGAGGCCATGCTGGCCTGCGCTTCGGCGACCAGCTTCGCGTCCTGCGCGCTCTGGTCGAGGAACGCCTGCCGTTCGTTCAACCCGGACGATTCGGCGGGAGCCTGCGCCGCGAACCAGATCCCATAGACCGCGCACGCGACGAACAACAGACCGGGCAGTATCCACAGCCCGTAACGCGAGACGAAACCCCGGGAAGAAGGGGAAGACGAATCCATCGATTGCATTCTCCTGCGTGCAGTGTCGTGCGAGTGCGGGGACGATTCTACACCGGGGGAGGCAGCCGCTGCCCTACCTATTCCCCTCCCTCCACTCCGTTCCGGGAGTGCTACGCGATCCCCAAATGCCGCCCAGGTAGCTTGCCCGGGCGATCACAAGGTTCGCCCCTACGAGATCACCTTCCCTGGGAGAAATCGTCGGCCTGTTCAAATCGATCACGACGCACGCATCGATCAACGGCGTGCGCGAACGCGGCTGACCTGCATTCCCCTCCGCTTCCGTTCCTACTGGCTTGCCACCGCAGCCATCCGGCCGAGCGCGAGATGAAAGGACTCTTCCAGCTTCGGGCTGATCTTCCTGACGACGCCTATCAGGGGCTCCGTGCCCATGAACGATGGCGAAAGGCGGAATGCCTTCACCGGTTCATCCACCCCTTTCAGATACAGCTCGTTCAGATATTTCAGCCCCAGGTCCGCGTCGAACGTGTTCAGCAGGTCGAACAGTTCGCGCGCCCGCTTCGGATCATCGTTTGCGCTCAGCGCGGCCCACGACAGCCGGTTATACTCCCCGTTCGTCACGATGTTGACGGTGCTGCTTGCCACCACCATGCGCGTCCGGTGCAGCGTGCTGGTATAAGACTCAAGCCGGGAGGCGATATTCAGCGGGTTGCCGATGTAGGTTTTGAGCTGTGCCTGGCTTCGGGCGGTCGCGACGGCCCGCACCGTCCCCGAATCGATGCCGATCCCAAACTGGTTCACCGGGTAGCCGTCTGCTGCGCGCGCCCTCAGCGGGAACAGGTCTGCATAGCGGTCGAAAAGAGCAGGCAGCCCGTGTGCCAGGACGATCCCGGTCAGGAACGCCTGCTGTGCATGGCATTCGGGGTCCAGGAAAAGAGCCGCGATGCCATCGCCTGTGCTGTTCACATACAGCCTATTCGGATCGTCGCACAGCGTCTCCGCCACTAATACGCAGGCATCGTAGAACCGGTCGAGGAAATCGACAAAACGGCGAAAGCGGCTTGCGCCATCCTTGGGTTCATTGCGGGTTGCTTTCTGCAAGGTGGTTGTGAAACCCCGAATATCCACCACCATGGCCGTACACTCAGTCGCGATCGCTTCTGACATTGGGCACCGAATCCACAAAGTTCTAAACGAGTACGAAGAAGCGCCTGCAGCCACGCACCCGCCGGGCTTCGCCGGATTCGGGCTGCTGATGGGATGTCCAAAAGTCCTTTGGAACGCGCTGCTGCCGTATGCAATAAGAAGGTGCCGGAATTATACGCAGTGACCTCGAAGGACGTCAACCCGCGCGGACGACGGAGGGGACGGGGTAGGCCAGGTGCGCCGGAGCAATCCTATCCTGGCGCGACCTTGATCGGCCGTGCGCGGCAGATTCCCCCCGGTGATGACGGCTAGCCCTCTGGATAACGTCCCGCCCGGGGGGTTGTTCTCAGATGCAGGGGCAGGAGGGCTGCAATCTCAGGCGAAAAAAGGTCTTATGAAGGTCGGTGCGCCCATCTATCTCGGCGGCGCGAAGCTGGTAGGGCCTGGCCCTCTCCGGCTGCCCTACCCCATCCCTCCCCGGATGCCAGGAAGATAATCTTCAGCTCAACATCATCTCTTTGGCATCTGGGGAGAGTGCCGCGCAGCGGCGGGTAGGGCTACTCCCCCTCCGCTGCCTTGCGGAGCTGCTCGGCCTGTTCATGCATGCCGATGCGCTCGAATAAGTCCGCGGCGCGGAGCAGGTACGGCCTGGCCCTCTCTTTCTGGCCCAACCGATCCAGTTCCCAGCCGAAGTTGCCGGTGTTTGCAGCTATGCTGTATTGGTCGCCGATGCTGGCGTTGATCTGCACAGCGCGCTCCAGAAGCTCATCCGCCCCGGCGGAGTCCTTCAGCAGCAGCAACTGCCCCTGCCTGGCAT
>DATKAF010000294.1:0-13500 GCA_035498395.1 Anaerolineales bacterium | reverse complement strand
GCCCCTCCCCAGGTCCCTGCCGAGGCAGTGCCCGGACCCGCGGCGGAAGCTGGTGATCTTCCGGCTTGGTTGGCAGGGCTCGATCAGGAAGGTGCGCCTGCCGCCTCCGGCGCCGCTGCGCCTTCCGAGGAATTGCCTGCGTGGCTGCAAGCGGAGATGGAGCCGGAGCCGGAAGCCAACGAACCCGCTCGCCCCTCCGATTGGCGGCCTGTGCAGCCTGAAGTGCCCGCGCCGCCTCCGGCAGCCCCAGCGGCAAAGCCGGTTGCTGAAAAGCTGCCGGCGCAGCCTGTTCCTGAGGAGCCGGAAGAAGAACCCGTTCCGGTGCCGGCTGTAGAGCCCGCGCCCGAGCCTCTCCTGCGCAAGTCTTCCGGCACGATCTTTGCACCGCCGCCTCGGCAGAAGCCCGCGGCCGCTCCGAAGCCCGCCGGGCTTTCCATCGAAGACGCCCGGACGCAGCTATCGCGCGGCAATATCGCCGCTTCGCTTGAGACGTACAGCAAATTGATCCGCAAGGGCCGCAACCTGGACGATATCATCCGCGACCTGCGCGATGCCCTCTACCGCTACCCGGTGGAGGTGCCACTCTGGCAGTCGCTGGGTGATGCGTACATGCGGGCCAATCGCCTGCAGGAAGCCCTGGACGCCTATACCAAAGCGGAAGAGTTACTGCGATAAGCTTGAAGGGGCGACCCAACCGGTCGCCCCTTCTTTCTTAAACACATCGATATCAATTCTCTGGAGGAACCGTGGAACACACTCTTGTGCTCGTCAAACCAGACGGCGTGCAGCGCGGGCTGATCGGCGAAGTGATTTCCCGCCTGGAGCGCCGGGGCCTGAGGCTGGTGGCCGCCAAATTCATGCAGGTCAGCAAGCAGCTCGCCGAGACGCATTATGCCGTCCATCAGGGTAAAGCGTTTTACGCGGGTTTGATCAGCTATATTACCTCGGCCCCTGTCATGGCGATGGTCTGGGAAGGGCCAAATGCGGTTGCCGCCGTGCGGCAGACAATGGGTTCGACGCGCCCCACCGAGGCCGCGCCGGGAACCTTGCGCCACGATTTTGCCCTCGAGGTCGGGCGCAACCTCACGCATGCCTCCGATGAGCCTGCCAACGCGGAGAAGGAAGTCGCACTGTGGTTCAAGCCTGATGAGTTGGTCGCCTGGCAGCGCGCGGTCGACCCATGGGTGTTCGAAAAGTAGGGATCGGAATCCTGGACTAAAAAATGAGCTTCCCGCAGCACCGCTGCGGGAAGCTCTTACTTTACGAGACCCATCGCCAATCCCGCCAGTGCTCCACCGGCGATCAGCCACGTGGAATTCAGTTTGAAGCGCAGCAACAACAGCAGCGAAATAGCTGCGATTGCAGCTGTGAACCAATCCACCAGCGAAGACTGGCCCAACTGGATCGTCACTGCGGTCATCAGGCCCAGTGAAGCGACATTGATGCCGTCCAGGAAGCTGCCCGTCCACGGGGAGCTGCGCAGCCTCGGTATTAGCGGGTTCAGCATTGCCACAAAGATGAACGAAGGCAGGAAGATGCCTAGCGTCGCCACCAGCCCTCCGGGGATGCCGCCCAGCAGGTAGCCGATAAAGGTTGCGGTCGTAAATAGCGGGCCCGGCGTCACCTGACCGACTGCGATGGCGTCAAGCAACTGCTGATCCGTCAGCCAGCCGAGCCGCTGGACGAAATCCGACCGCAGGAAAGCCAGCAGCACGTATCCGCTTCCGTAAAGCGTCGCGCCGATCTTGAGGAAGGTCAGGAACAGCCTTGGCATGCTGAACGCTGTTACGATGGCTGCGGGCGCCGCGGCCGCGATCCACACCGGCAGGGAGGCCTTTGGTAATGTCGCTTTCCAAAGCGTCCGCCGGTTCTCCAGCATCATGATGATGAGCCCTCCGCCCAGCAGCAGCAGGACCTCGTTCAGCCGGATCACGAAATACAGCACCAGGATGACGACGCCGCACACGCCGAGGAAGACGCTTTTCGTAGCCTTGCGCCCCAGGTTCCAGATCGCCTGTGCAATGAGGGCAATGACCACCGGCTTGATGCCATACAGCAGCTGCTGGGCCTGCGGCAGCGAGCCGAACCTCACGTACGCCCATGCCAGCCCGAGGACGATGACCATCGCCGGCACGATGAAGCAAATGCCCGCCACGATGAGGCCGGGCCACCCTGCCTGCATGTAGCCGATGTGGATCGCCATCTCGGTGGAATTCGGGCCCGGAATGAGGTTCGTTGCACCGAGCAGGTCCAGGAACTCCTGGTCGTTGAGCCAGCGCCGCCGCTCGACCACCTCGTGGTGCATCAGCGCAATATGCGCGGCAGGACCCCCGAAGGATGTGAAGCCAAGGCGCAGGAACAGCAGGGCCAGTTCCCCCAGTTTTTGCGGTCGGGACGATTGCATGTCACGCGTGCCGTTGGTTCACTTGCCAGACCTCATGCACTACTGCACGCGCAGCAAGACTCTGCCGTCCTGCCACAACTCTTCGAGATCGTAATAATCGCGCTGGTCGGGGGAAAACAGGTGTACCACCACGTCGCCATAGTCGACCACCACCCAGCCGTCCCTGGCCTCCCCTTGCTTGCGGCCCTTCTTATGGTGTTTCGTCCGCACGCCTTCGAGCGTGCCGTCTGCCAGCGCGTCCAGCATGCGGTCGCTGGTGCCGGTGCATAGTACGAAATAGTCGGTGAAGGAGGCGATCTCCTTGATATCCAGGAGGAGGATATCTTCGCCTTTCTTATCTTCGAGGACGCTCACGATGGTATGGGCAAGTTCTAACGGATTCAGGAATCACCTCATGAAGGATGTGTCGGGGGCGGATCGTCTGCGCATACTACCGTTCGCGCAGCGACGCCGAGTACAGCCTGGTATAGATGGAGCCCTCCGGCCGCAGCTCGCTCTTGAACAGGTGTACCGCGTCCACGCGCACGACTCCCAGCGCGCCGACCTGGTACTGCTCCACGGCATTGCGGATCTTCTGAATGTCGGTGGACGAGGCATTCTGGCGCACGCGGCCGATGGTCAGGTGCGGCGAAAAGCCTCGCTCCTCGGATTCATATCCCAGGCGTGCCGTGCCGGTCTCGACGGCGCGCTGCAGCGATGCCAGCTCGGACGGCGCCTTCAGCCCCACCCACAGCACGCGCGGCCGCCGCGGGTTTGGGTAGCAGCCCAGGCCTTCCACCTGCACGTCGAATGCCGTGAACTCGGCAGCTTCGGTTGCCAGCATCTGCTCGATCAGGCTCACGCCCGAGGGCGAGACGTCCCCCAGGAACTTCAGGGTAAGGTGCACGTTCTGCGCCGGCACCCAGCGGATCAGATCGCCGTGCAGCGTCTCGCGCAGGCCGGCGGTCGCAAGCTGAACCTTCTGCTGAACTGCCCCGGGAAGCTCCGATGCAATAAATGCGCGCAGCAGACCCATGGATGTCTAGGCGGCGTGCAGCACGCCGTCCACCGCGTTCTTCAGGTCCATGTAACTGACCGGCTTTGTAAGGTATACGGCCGCCCCGGCCTCCAAGCCCGCCTGGATATCCGACGGTGCAGCCTTGGCCGAGACCACCACGACCGGGATCGACGCCAACTCCGGGTTGCGGCTCATGTAACGCAGGACGTCCAATCCCGATACGTCTGGCATCATGATATCCAGGATGATGGCATCCGGCCTCTGCTGGGCGATAAGGGCCAGGGCTGGAGTGCTGGAATAGCTCTTGATCACGCGGTGACCGTTCAAGCGCATCATTTCGGCGAACAGCTCGGCTGCATCCGGTTCGTCTTCGATGATCAAGACCGTCTTTTGCGTCGTTGGCATGGATGCACCCATCAGGTAGAAAATAGCACAAGAGCATGGAAAAGGCAAGGCCGTTGTAAGGTTTGCGGTCCTCCGGCTGTCTCTTCAGATGACCCACGTGGAGGAACACATGAGTGAACTGGATGGCTTTCGTGCCGAGAAGAACGAGTTCTTCCAGCATGACCCGCAGAGCCCGCTGACCGCGCAACAGAAACGCGACTTTCACGGTCTGAATTATTTCGCGGAGGATCCCGCCCTGCGCCTGGAGGTCAAGCCCTTGCCTTTGCCGGTCCAGGAGAGAGTCGAGATGCAGACCTCCACCGGCGACGTGCAGGTCTATTTCCGGCACAGCCGCTTTACGTTCGAGGTGGACGGGCAGCCCGCCGAGCTGACCATCTATGAGGGCGACTACGGGTTCTTCCTGCCGTTCGTGGATGCGCTGGCCGGCGCCGAGACCTACCCGGCGGGCCGCTACCTCGAGCCCGAGCCGCTCCCGGACGGGCGCTTCCTCGTGGACTTCAACATGGCCTACAATCCCTACTGCGCCTACAACGAGCATTGGTCATGTCCGCTCACTCCCTTCGAAAACCGGCTGAAGGTACCAATCCGGGCCGGTGAAAAGATCTTCGACAGCGTGCATTAGAAGCAACAAGACGGGCCTCGGCCCGTCTCGGTTTTCTTGACCAACGCCTTGCTTACTGCTGCTTCTTGCTCTTCTCCAACGCGGTCAGCAGCGCCTCGTATTCCTCGCAGCACTCGGGGCACAGGTCGAAGTGCTCGCGCAGCAGCGGCATCAACACCGCGGCGTCCTCCCCGTTCAATTCCTTCTCCACGTATTCATCCAGCCGCGAGAACACCTGATCGCACGGCATGTCTGCAACCCGTGCCTCCTCCAGCACCCGCAGGAAGTTCTCCACAACTTCGTCCGGCAGTTCCTGCCGGTCGCGCTTGAAATGGCCGCCGATATGCTGGAAAAAGTCCTTCATGTTCATGCGCAACCTTTGACGTGAAGCCTGATGATAATCTTACCGAAGCCCTAGAACGGCAGCTTCTGTTCGAAGGCCGCCAGCACTTCCTGTGCCGAGATGCCTTCCGCCAGCAGCCGCCGCTTCAGGCGCAGGCGGGCATCGTGCAGCAGCTTGTACAGCGCGTTGCGATTGGTCTTCATCCGCCGGGCCGCTTCCTCCAGCGGGACATCCTGGATGCCCAGCAGGATCAGCGCCTCGCGCTGCTTGGGGGTCAGCTCCTCCTCCAGGATGCGGCGCACGGCGGCGATCATGTCTCCCCGCTCCGCGATCGCTTCGGGACCGGGCGAGCGGTCCGCCATCAGCCGCGGTGGCGCCGGTGACTCTTCGTTATCGACCAGCTCATCCAGCGACGAATCCTGCCAACGCTTGCGCCGCAATTCGGTCAGGGCGATGCGAACGGCGATCTTCTGCACCCAGGTCGTGAACATGCTGCGGCCCTCGAACGTTTTCAGCTGGTCGAGCACGCGCAGCAGGGTTTCCTGCGTCACCTCTTCCACCAGGGGCGTGAAGAGAGGATCGTCCGGCGAGAGCCAGCGCGAAAGAGCGTATGGCAGGCCATGCCGCACGACCTCCCGCAGGTCGTCCAGGGCTGCCTCGCGGTCCGGGCCGGCCTCACGCAGATCGGAAATCCAGGCTTCGTTCGAGCGGGTTGCCATGTGAGGAGGGATTATACTGCCTGTTCTTAACGTCCTTTGCAGGGCAGCGGTTTTATGTGGGGCTGCGCCGTAAGATTCCCCCATGCTCTTGCGTCATTACATACGGAGCAGTGAACGCCTGCTCCCTTCTCCTCCTGAGACATGGAACGCCGGCCCACTGGGCCGGCGTTCCCGTTTAATCAGCAGAGAGCTTCTCCTTGTAATCCGTTCGCCGCTTTTTCATCTGCGCTTCATTCTGGTTTCAGCGTGTTCACATATCGTGCACGCCAACGAATTTAGAGATATGGGTGTTCTCCCCAAATCTCTAAATTCGGATTTCTACCTCCTCTTATTAGTCAATGTGAGGCCGCGCCGGAACACGCGAGCGGCCCGGTCCTCGCGATCCGGAGTATTGACCCAGATGCCTCTGTGCCGGTTGCTCTCCATCCTCCCGTTCCAGTCCTCTCACAAGTATCCCAATAACCAGTCCCGCAGGTAATCCCAGAAAAAGTGCGATGCCAAGGAAACCGACAAGCCCACTAACAGGCAGGATGCTCGGATGTAGAAATTTGTGACCATGGGAAAGCCAAATCGGTACATGGTTGGCAACAGCATATACCACATGGTCGCTGTCAGGTAGAACGCCAACAATCCCAAAGACAAGCCCAAGCAGAAGTGAGCCGATATATCCAAGAAAAGGGGAAAATACGCCTGCATATCGCACCCCGCTCGAGCGACTTTGCATTTTTGTTAGGTCCTGAGACTAGAATAGCACAATACTGGTCGAATTTCAAGTACCCCCCTAAAACAAGATACCCCGTCTATGGACGGAGGAATTGCTCTGCAGAGGACTACACCAACTGGGCACTACCTGGGAGATGGTTACCTTGACGCTCCGGTTCAGGAACTGCCCCGTGGATGGATCATAATAGTGCCAATTGCCTGCTAGGGCAGGAAGGTCGCCAGGTCCCCACCTGATACGAGCAGCGTAGCCCTTCCAGTCTGGATGTTCGCAGCATAGACGTCAAACCGCCCCCTGCTCTGACCGGATTGCTGGAGCATGTATCGCGAGTACAGTAAATAGCTTCCGTCCGGGGACCAACGCAAGTGGGAGTATGTTGCACCGGTCTCACTTAGCAGCAGACGCGACTCGCTAGCGTCGGACTTCACGATCCATACTTGATTTCTGTTTCCGTAGACGTCAGAAGATGGGACGCTGCGATCCACGGCAATCCATTCCCCATCCGGCGACCAGGTCGCCGCTATGTCCGTTTGGTTGCCTGCCGGACCTAGCTCGGTGGTGATGCCTGAGCTCAGGCTATAGATCTTCGAACGGTTAGATAAGCGTGCGTTGGAGATCGTCGCACTCCCGAAGAGCAGTGTGTCTCCGCGCGGACTCCACATCTCCGGAAAATACCCTTGTGAACCAAGCGGAATGGATCGCTGGCTGCCGTCCTTAAGATTACAAGCTACAAGCTCGTTGTTGGCAGCATCGATAAAACTGAGCCACTGTCCATCTGAAGAAAAAGCCGGAGCAGTGCTGGCATAGTCCGCGTCTTGAAAGATCGGTTGTGTCCTCCCAGTCTCAAGGTCAAGCCACCAGATGCTAAAGCGAGGAACAGCCGCCAGGTCCTGAGAGCTATCCAGCCGCTCGTACGCAACTTTCTGACCATCTGGATACCAGACCGGGGCATCGCATTCGGCTTGGGGACAATCCAGAATCCGGCGCTTCTGACTACTATCTGCATTCATAGCCCAGATTGATGTTCCCGTTGGCAAGCCATACACAACGTACAGTATTGTCTCCCCGTCTGGCGACAGCGAATACTCAGTCACTCCCGACGGATCGTCCGTGTACTGGATGGACCCGCCATTACTCGATGATAGAAGGAACAGTTGATCAGTTCCAACCTTGTCTAAGGCGATGTAAAGTATACGGGCATTCTGGAGGTCAAATGCAGGCGATGTCGCCAGAGTCTGTGTTGGAGAGGCAGCTTTCACTGGATAGACAAGTGATTCGAGCCGAAAGGAGTTGACGGCATTCAGCGTCAGTCCAAAGCCGAGCGCGCACACAACCATGGAACTTATCAAAGGCGCATGTTTGCCAAAGCGTGCCACTCGATTGTTCTGCAAGATCCAGCCCACGCCATGAACCATAGCAAGCCCGATGAGTATCAGCACCAAGGCCAAGCCCACGCTGAACGCGACGATCAGCAGCATGCCAAATGGTATGCGGTTTACGGCGACGGCAACCAGTAGAATTGCGATCGCGTCCGGGCACGGAACGAGGCCGCCGCTGACGCCGAGCAGGAACAAGGATTTGGTGGTCGGCGCAGTATTGTGCAGCTCTCCGCTGGATTCGTGCGGATGCATGTGCTCATGGCGGTGGCGATCGTGCTCGTCGTGATGATCATGTGTGGCGAGCTCGTATCGTTCGATGGCGATATCCCGCCTTCTTTGCCGGAAAAGACTGATGCCAAAGGCAATTACGAGCAAGCCAGAAATCACTTCGAGCCACGGCAGAATTACGGTCGGCAAGATGTATCGCGATGCCAGTAGTATCACGAAGCCTAGCACGAGAACTGAGCCAGTGTGCGTGATCGTTACAATGCTCCCTAGCAGCATGGCATCCTGGTTTGTGCCGTGTGAGCCAACCAAGTAAGTGCCTACAAGCGCCTTGCCATGCCCCGGCGTCAATGCATGTAGGCTGCCCAATGCCATGGATAGGAAGAACGCGCCGATCAAGAACCAGGGCGAGAATTGATTCGCCCTCACTAGGTTGGTAAGGACGGCGGTAACTGCATTGGGATTGGGTAATGAACTCTTAAGAGGAGAGCCATTCAGCGTCGCAGCCGCGCTGGAAATCGTGTGAGCAAAGCCAACCGGTAGATTTGGCGTGCTACTGGACCAGCTTGTGAGCCAGTCCGGTCCCGTCGGAGGAATCGTCCCGGGGCTTGGGAAGTATGCTTCGAATTGAAGCCTCCCATTGTTCTGGGTGGGGCGTTGGAATGACATTCCCACCGCGGAGGTCAACGAAAACGTGTTAAGGCTATTGCCCTCGAGGTAACTATTGTGAATCTCGATCGAATGCGTCCCCCTAAGCCTTCCAGACCAACCCGCCTGCAAGGAGATCTGAATAGCCGCCTCGCCGGTTCGGAGAGCATCCACACTGTCCGGCCACTGCATCTTCTCCACGTGGGTTCCAACGAGCGGCCAGCCATCCACCATGATACTGAGCCCCGCCAGATAAGGCGCGAGCCAAGCTTTCGCCGCCTGTGCGTCGAAGGAACCGTCGGACGCGGAATGGGAGGATTCCCAAACGGCATCGGCCAGGAAGGGTCCCGGAAGGATTTTCCAGTCTATGCGGAGCTGGTCCCAAGCGACTGCGACAGCTTGGCTCTGAATGTACATGTCCGCCGGATGTGCGCGGGCATGCTTGGGCACATCGACGCAAAGCAGCACCGTCACGATGATGATGATCATGCCCGCACGGACTACGAGAAACCTACGCATTCGTATTGGCATCCAATTATAGGCGAGGGGCCGGAGGCCACGGGCATGCTTAGTTTCTATTAATCTTCTCAGTTCCGCTGGAAAGTGCCCATGACCAGAGGTGATAGAATTTCCATCAGAGGTGCCTGATGTGTATATTCTGTGCTGCGGTCCCTGTCGCCGCTACTACCGGTGTTGCGCTAAACAGTAAACAGCTTCAAGCGAAGAGAGAAGCGCAGGCCGCCGGCGTTGAGAACCCCGAAGTCAAACCCATCATGCAGATTACGACTGGTGTGATTTTGCTGCTGCTGATCGGTTCTGCCACCTACCATACCCTGACGTATCTTCCCTAGTCCTAGCAGTTGAATCGCACGAAATATCAGCAACTCAGCCCGCACCTACGGACTTGACACCTTGTGTTGGCCTTGATATTATTGAAAATGAATACCGATATCTATAGGACGAAGTGATGTCCGATGTCTTCGAGTAACTGGCTCACCAAGCTCCACGACAGTGGCTACCGTCTCACGGCGGCGCGCCGGGCAGTCGTCGAGACGGTTGTACGCAGCCGCCATGCCCTCACCCCGATTGAAGTCTACGACGCGGCCCGCAAGCACCATCGCGCATTGGGGCTTGTATCCGTCTATCGAACCCTGGAAAAACTGGAAGAGCTGCACCTAATCCAACGCGTTCATCAGCCTCAAGGTTGCCAGGCCTTTATCGCGGCAGGACAGGGGCATCAACACTTGCTCCTGTGTCAGCGCTGCGGCCGCGTGACGTTCTTCGAAGGCGACGACTTGAGCGCGCTCATCGGCGCCATCTCTGGCAAGACCGGCTACCGAATCCGAGATCATTGGCTGCAACTATTTGGTCTGTGCGCAGGCTGCCAGTAAAGCCCAGCAATAAGGAGACACCATGCGAAACAAATTAGTGATCCTGTGTGTCGTAGCCATTCTGCTCGCTGGCTGTGCTCCGGCACGCGGCGTTTCTGCCCAACCCGGCCAGCTGCGCGTGCTGGCCACCGAGACATTTCTTGGCGATATTGCTCAGAATGTAGCAGGGCGGCGCCTTCATGTCGACGTGCTGCTCTCGCCAGGCATTGATCCCCACGAATTCCAACCGGCGCCGCAGGATGAACTTAGGCTTGCTCAAAGTCAGGTGCTCATTGTTAATGGAGTGGGATATGAGAGCTGGCTGACCCAGGCCTTTGGTGATGCTGGAGGCCAGAGGCGGCTGGTCGTAGCGACCAACGGCTTGACCGCTGCTGCAGATCCCTCCGGAGAGCATCCTGAGGGGGATCCGCACATGTGGATGAATCCCCTGAACGTGATCCGCTACGTGGAGAATATCCGGGATGGCCTCACCCAGGCAGATCCAGCGGGCAAGGACACTTACGCGGCGAACGCCGATACCTATGTTTCCAAGCTGAGAGATCTGGACGGCTGGGTCAAGAGCCAGGTGGCCGGCTTACCGAAAGAAAAACGTCTCCTGGTGACCAACCATGACGCCCTGGCATATTTCGCGAAGGCATATGATTTCCAGGTGGTCGGGCTGGTCATACCGAGCGTAAGCAATGAGGCCGCCCCTTCTGCGCAACAAATGGCGGCACTGATCGATACCATTAAGCACACCGGAGCACCTGCTATCTTCTTGGATGTTAGCGAGAACCAAAACCTGGCGCGACAAATCGCATCCGCGACCGGAGTAAAAGTCGTCACAGACCTCTATGTGGAGACGGTCTCTGCTCCGAACGGCCCGGCTCCAACGTACGTCGACATGATCCAGCATGACGTGGAAGACATCGTCGGCGCGCTGAAGTGAAGCGGACCTCAAGTCTCTCATGCGCATCTTACATTGACTGATTAGCATTTCTGAATAATCGCCTTTTTACCTTATTGGTTGGACTCTATGCGCCTCGCAACAACACACGTCGTCACACAGTTTTTCTCAGTTCTACATCCTGACTTTCCAAAGATCCGGCTGAGTCTCTCCTGGCTGGTCGTGGTTCCTGCCCTGGGTTGGATCATTTCTGGCACCTACATCCCCCTTTTCAGCGAGAACCTGCCCAGGCTCGAGAACCTGGCCATAACACTGACCATTCTCATGCTAATGGGATTGTCATTGCTTGGCCACGTTGCGGCCCATGTGCTCGCGGCGCGAGGCATGAAGCAGACTTTGCCGGAGCGTACCGCCGTCTTCCTCTATGGAGACGCGGCACAGCTGTGGCTGGCGGCCGCTCCATCTTGGCAGGAGGCAGTCGGAGCAGCAGTTGGACCGTTCGCGAGTCTGATCCTTAGTGGACTGGCCTATGTTCTATGGAATGCTCAGGTCGGTTTGTTCTGGAACCTGGTTTCGCTCTTCCTGGTTATCTTCAATCTGTGGGTGTTCTTTGTGAACGTGCTGCCAGCCTTTCCAATGGATGGTGGACGGATTCTGCGAAGCGGTCTGCAGCATGCGGGTTATACCAGATCCTCACCCACGACCGCTGTCTATCGTTTCGGATTCCTGGTTTGCGTGGCCCTGATCGCTTGGGGTATGATCCTGTATCTTCAGCACTCGCGTTTCAGCGCGGAAACCGCGGGGATTACTTTCGCCCTTGCCTTATTACTCTTGGACGGGTTGATCTATAAACCCAACCTCGAGAATACGGCAGTCTCTTCAGCCCCACCGCAAAGGCTCAGCCTGTTGAGGCTGCTCTCGGTGGTCGTGCTATCTGCGATCATGTTTGGCATGTTCGCTTCGACAGTTTTGACGAATAACGGTTTGGATGCTCCGGGGGCTGCGCTTTCGGTGGAGCCGATGATCACCGTCCCGCCGCAATACCGCCATACGCACAACGGATCGTTCCTGCTGACAGCTGTCTTCTCCCATGCACCGATTCTCGCCGGGGAATGGGTGCTGTCTCGGGTGTACCAGGCAGTGACCATTCTGCCGCCGGAAGACGTTGTCCCACAGAACACAACCATCCAGGAGCAGGCCCGGCAGGGTTATCAAGAGCTGGACGAGAGCGAAGCGACTGCGATCGCAGTCGGGCTGCGTCTTGCGGGCTATCCAGTCGAAATCTCGGGAAAGGGAGTAGAGGTAGCGGCTATTATTCCGCAGAGCCATGCAAATGGAATCTTGCAGGTTGGCGACGTGATCACGGCGATGAATGGCCATCCCGTTCATATCACAGACGAGTTGATTCAGCTTGTCCAAGCCCAATCCGCGACCGCGCCGGTCCGCCTGACCGTGCAGCGAGGTCAAAACCAAGTGATGCTGGGCGTCCCTCTTCTCCCTCCGGATGCCTCATCCACTACGCCCCGGATCGGCATTGCCATCCAATCGGCTGGCTTTGAGTTTAAGACTCCGTTCCCCGTGTCTATTCAGACCCAGAAGATAAGTGGCGGCCCTTCTGCAGGCCTGATGTTCACACTCACCATTTACAATGCCTTATCCTCCAAAGATCTGACGCGGGGCTGGAAGATCGCGGGCACGGGCACGATCAGCCTGGACGGTACCGTAGGACCGATTGGTGGCGTGAAGCAAAAGGTGGCAGCCGCAGAGTTGGCGGGTGCACAGTATTTTCTCTGCCCGGTCGAGAACTACGCCGATGCAGTGTCTGTCGCAAGAGGCATCAAGGTGGTGAAAGTTGCGAATGTGCAGCATGCCCTCAATTTCCTGAACAGTCTGCCACCACACTAACTTTAATCGAAATCTAAGGCGCACGTGCTAAGCTTGCGCGCTAGTTGCACAGGCCCAACCATCGTCGTCAATAACCAAGAACCTGTGTCCAACGGAGGAGATCCACATGACCAAGAGAGTCCTTGCCATTGCAAGCCTGATCGCCGCGGCCGGCCTTTTTCTCACCTTTCGGCCGGCGCTCGCTCACACGACTGTTCACGTCGGCGACTACGACGTGGAGGTTGGGTGGGTGGACGAGCCACCTGTTGTCGGACAGCGTAACGATATCGTGGTAAACGTCTCCAACACCAAGTCTGCCGACTCAGAAGTGGATGTCTCAAAGCTCACGGTCGATGTAACATATGGGGGCCAGACCAAGACTCTGACTCTCCAACCTCTCAGCGAAGACTCTATGAACCAATACATCGCGCCCATTCTGCCGATGGTCGCTGGACAGTACACAGTGCAACTTCGAGGGCAGCTGGATACCACAGACATCAGCCAGGATATTCAGCCAGAGGAGGTTGTTACCTCCGATACACTGGCATTTCCAGCGGCGACGCCTGCGGCACAGCAGTCGGATAGCCTGGGCTGGAGTGCATGGCTGTCTATTATTTCATTGGTGTTTGCTCTAGCAGCCCTGGCGCTGGGCTTCCTGGCGCTTCGGCGATCGTGACGGGCCGAGCATCCGCTAAAGGAACCAAGTTGTACCGGTCAGGTAGAAGCCTGATCGCCCTGGGTGCTGCCATCGTTTGGGCTGCGTTAGTTGTAACGCAAGCATATGCCCACGCGCTTCTCATCAAATCCAATCCCTCTGCCAATGCCATTCTGAAGGAGGCTCCGGCACAGGTTGAGCTGTTCTTTAGCGAATCAGTTGCGCCCGGCCTCAGCACGATC
>DATKAF010000293.1:0-3357 GCA_035498395.1 Anaerolineales bacterium | reverse complement strand
GAGACGATGAAGGTCTTGAAGCCATTGGCGCGCAGATAGGTCAGCACTTCGAGCATGGGTTGATAAACCATCTCCGTGTTGAGCTTGCCGGTCTTCGGATGCTTCGCGGTGGCGATCCAGTCCTTCACGATCTTCTCGAATTCGGCGGTGGTGTTGCCCGTGTGCGTGGCCATGATCATGTCCATGAGCCCGCGTTCGCCGCCTGCCGCGGCGGTTTTCATATCGCCCTTGAGGATCGAGGCGAAGGGTTGCTTCTCCTTCCACTCGGGATGCTGCGGCGCGAGCGCCTTCACGCGGTCGATCACGAAGTAGAGCTGCACGGGCAGCGGCTTCTCGCACCAGAGCGTGCCGTCGTTGTCGAACGTCGCGATGCGTTCCGGGACGGGGACGAAATCCGGCGAGCCGGGTTTGGTGACCTTCTCGACGAAGGTGATGATGGATTGTTTGGCCGGGCCGTCGTTCCATGAGGGCAACGGGTCGGCGGCAAGCGCCGGCAATGCGGACGTGAATACGATAAGAATGGCTGATAAAACGAGTGCCCGGAGTTTCATGATGCTCCTTTGGGCCTTGCTCTTTCCCGCTGTTTGCGTCTGATTCATAACGCTCTCCCTTCAACGATGAACATCCAATGCAGTGGTCACAGGCCGGACAGCCTCCCCAAGAATTTCCCGAGCAGGTCCGCGATGGGATACTTGAACAGCACAAGCGGCAGCAGCGGCAGCAGCGCGGCGCCGGCCAGGGACATCAACATGATCGGGCTCGCGGGGACAAGGCGCATTTCGCGCACGATGCTGAAGCTGTTGCTCAGGTCGGCCAGGGACTGGATGTCCGATGTGCCCAACAGGGGCTCTCCCTGGGCAGGGTCTGCGCCCAGCCACTTCCTGTCGAATTCGCTCACGTATCGCTCCGCCAGCGCGCCGTATTCGTTCAGGCCCTTGACCTTGGAGCGCCACAGCTTGCGGAAGAGGATGAGCAGCGGACCGACAAACAACACGGCGTCCACGAGCAGAACGATCGCAACGCCGGGGTAAATCGCGTCGAACGTCAACTTGCCCGAAGCGATGTCCTGAGCCAGCGATGCGGCCTGGGTTGCCGAGATTGCCAGGACCAGGGGAGTGAATTCACTGTGCACCACCTCGAGAAATCCCAGCCCTCCGGCGCGATCGGGGTGGGTCGGCACCAGGCGCAGCTCCAGCCTCGACACGCGCCAGAGGAAAAAACACCACAGCGCAAGCCGCCAGAACCAGCGCAGCATCAGGAAGCGAAACAGCGGAATGCAGACCATCCAGTACCATTGCCTGGTCCAGCTCGTCTCGCCCAGGAGACGCGGGCTGGATCCCACCGCGAGGCCGGACAGATAGTCGAAAAAGTTTTCGGCCTGCAGAGTCAGCGCCAACGCCACAGCCGCCAGGAGGAAGAACGCTTCCGGCAGCCAGGAGTCCTTCCACCGGGTGATGCGCGCGATCTCGGACTGCAGCGCCGGGCGCACGGTCGCGGGCACGACCTGCGATCGCACAATCCCTCGGACGAACGTCGTAAATTGCGGATCGATGAACGTTTCGCACATGAACAACAGCGGGATTGCCACCAGCAGGCGGACGTGACCGCCAATCGCCCCAATGGAAAAGAGCACATGGCCCAAGCCCTCGACCAGCGCCAGCGCAAGCAGGATGATCCACGGGATAGCGCCCAGGACCAGCCCGAGCGCAACGGTATTCGTCCCGCCGCGGACCAGGCCCAGGCGGCAGCCCAGCCGGTGCAGCGGTCCCCCGAGCAGGGAGAATTCCTCAAGGCCTTCGCGCTTTTCCACGATTCAGTTCCCGCTTCCTGTTCCTGCTGTTTTTTCCACCAAATACGTAAATCCAGTTTTTCCTCACTGCCTGGTATGGGTTTCCGTTTAACCCTTTGAGTTATGGACGGCGTCGATCGCCGGTTTGAGGATTTGGACGATCTGGGCTTCGATCAGCCGGGGCCCTTTGGTGCTCATCGCCGCTTCGAACTGCGTGTGGAACTCCGCCGCGGTTGTCGCCCGGTTGGCCGGCACGCCCTGTCCCTCGTCGCGTTTCACCCAGTCCAGCGAGGGGTGGTCGAGGTGCAGCATCTCGAGCTTTTTTCGTTGGCTTCGCCCTCGCGAACCATGGCCAATTCGATATTCAGGTTCCCGCAGCTGTCGTTTTTCATCACGACGACGGTGACATCGGCTTCTCCCAGGCCATGGTCCGGAGCGCCCAGGGCGTGTACATGCCGCACCCGTCGCCAACATTTAGCCCTTCTTACGCTTTTGCCAACGAGCGCACCGCGGAACCGCCTGTGACCATGATCAGGCCGATGAAGAACATCTTGATGCCCAGCAGGATGCCGATGGCCCAGGCCCCGGACAGAGGGTACTGTGCCCAGATCACGACACCGAGCAGAATGGATACGATCCCTCCGAACAGCATCCAGCCCCAGCCGGACTCCGGTCGGAGCCGGACTCCGGCGGCAATCTCGGCGATGCCGTCGAAGATAAAGTACGCTGTCAGCACGAAGGTCAGCATGGCGGACCCGAGCAGGGGATGGGCGAACAGTGCGATACCGCAGAGCAGCGTCAACCCGCCGATCGCGAACATCAGCAGGCCCCTGCCGAAGCTGCCGGCCTGGAATGCCCAGACGATACGGATGATGCCGCTGGCTGCGACGAGCGTGCCCAAGAGCAGTACGATCGAGATCCCGGTCAACCCGGGCGCCATCAACGCGAAAATCCCGAGAATGATGACGATGGCGCCTAGAACGGTCATGCGTTTGCCGCCGGTGCTGGCGGCCTCCCTCAACTCGTTCATGATCCCCTCCTTCACGAGAAAACGGCTGAACAGATCTTACGTGATTGCCTGCGTGATAATAAAAAAACCGGTTCACGCGATCTTCGGAGTCCTGAAATCCGGCAAAATGCAGGATCCAGATTGCAAGCCGGTATTCGCTTGACAAGAACGGTATCTGCCACTCCCGCAGGAACATATTCAGGGGAGTTGTCGATTTCTGAATCACGGGGTCTGCTTAGGCGAAGCAGACCCCGTGATCAATGATCGTTATGTCAGTTGCTGCCTTTGCCGTGTGTTGTCACCGACTCCATGACGCGATCGAGGCTGAAGCTGCCGGGCTTCATGCGCGGCGGGAATTCGCGGAAGCTCTGCAACCACTGCCCGACATAGAAGCCTGCGGGTCCAAGCACAAACATGCGCTCCGAGGCCCATATCGGGTGACCGGTGGATTCATCAGAGGCGCGCTCGAACGGATCCATGCGCAGATTGGTCAGCATCGGCCAGCGCAACTCCTCGAACGGGGCTTCCCAGACCTTGATACCGACGGCGTTCTGCCGCA
>DATKAF010000292.1:0-2098 GCA_035498395.1 Anaerolineales bacterium | reverse complement strand
ATTGTCCAGAGCCGTCCAGCGCATTGCCAGTGGGGATTCGGCCTCCTCGCCTTCCACTAGGCTATTGATGATGGGACCATGGCGCGTGACGACGACCTCTTCGACGACCGGCTGAGAGCCTTTGACCCGGATCTCCTCTCGTTTGACATCGGCCTCGAACCACTGATCCTGAAACTCGTACTCCGTACGCCCCTCAGGCGTCCGGCGCAGGCGCTCCATGTAGAGGTCCTGGACATCCGGGAAGCCGTTGGTATAACCCCAGGCCAACTGCTCGTTATGGCCCGCCACCACGAGCGGAACGCCGGGAAAGGATACGCCTGCCACGTGCAGATCGCCGCCGGAGAGATGGTTCTCGTACCAAACGGCCGGCGCGGTCATACCAAGATGCATATCATTGGCGAGGATGGGCATGCCCGTGGTCGTGCGCTTGCCGGAGAGCACCCAATTGTTGCTGCCGATGCCATCCTGCCCATTGGGGCCGGTGAAGCGTTGCGCGTTAGCGGCATGCTGCAAGGCGCTGCTGCCGATACATGAGTAGTCCACACCCGGCGGCACAACGCGCACCCATTCCTGTGGCACATCCGGCTCGAGGCTGGCAGCTACCTTAGGGCCCAAGCGGGCGATCAGCCGGGCGCGCAGAATCTCTGTCTCCCAGTTGACACACAGGTTCCAGCACATCATCTTCGGCCAGGCCAGAGAATCAGCAGGTGCCCACGGCTCGGGCTTGAAATCCAGCAATCGGAACTCCAGTGGGAGCGGCTCGCGCTCGATGCACGCATTGACCCCGGCGGTGTAGGCTTCGAGGAGCTCGCGGCTTTCGCCATTGAGCAGGGCTGCTTCGGATTCGGCCACGCGCCGCAGGGTGAGCGTCCTCATCCAGCGGTCAACAGGAACGGTCGCGCCGCCCAGGACCTCGGAAAGCCGCCCGGCGACCAGCCGCCGGTTGAAATCCATCTGCCACAGGCGCTCCTGTGCATGGACATATCCCTGCGCAAATACGAGATCCGGAGCGTTTTTTGCGTAGATATGCGGAACGCCCCACCGATCCCAGACGATCTCCGCCGGCGCCGTCAAGCCTTTGACCTTGGCTGTACCGTTGTAGCGCGGCCTCGGCTGACGCAGAAACCAGTAAGCGGCCAAGACCGAAAGACTCCGTACAGTCTGGTAGGCGGCAGAAAGCCACGTTTTCGCGCTTACCATGGGAACTCCTGAGTACGTGTCCTATTCTCTAAACGAAGAGCATCTAAGTCTGCCCCCTATAACCTGTGCCGTCCGTCATCAAAGATGCAAGCTCTGAATGGGCCGGTCAGCGGCAGATGAAGATCGGGACCTGCGATTGCCGCAGCATGTTGTCCAGCTCGCTGCCGACGAGGACCTGCTGAAGCGCGCTGCCTCCGTGGCTGCCCATCAGGACCAGCTCAACCCCGCGTTCTTCCACCGCCTGCTGCAACTGATCCACGCGTTCGGCGACCAGGTAATCTGCCTGGACCTCATGGATATCCAGATAGCGGCGGACGTAATCCTGCACGTCCGCTCTTACTCTTGTTCCTTCCAGCGCGGTGAATACGACCAGCTCTGTCTTCCACATTTCAGCGAGGTAGGCCGCGACGAACAGGGCCTCCCGGGCCAGCTCGCTTCCATCATAGGCAAGCAGCGCGACCCGTAACCGGCTTGCTCCCGCGGGAACAGCGAGCACCGGGCGCGAGGAGTTGGCGATGATGCTGCGGATGGGGGAGCGTAGGACGGCGAGGCCGGCGGAGGGAGGATGCATGATCTTGAGCACGATCAAGTCGGCTACCGCGGCGCGCTTGCGGATGGTACCGGCGACCTCTCCGGCTTCCACGGCGAGGCGCCCATCCACGCCTGCGAGGGTGCAGCGCTGCTCGAACTCGCTCCGAACGGCGAGGCTTGCCGGGCTTTCCATGGCTTCGTCCGACTCGACGACGTGCAAGCCATGGATCTTTGCCTCTTCGCGTTGCGCGATGGCAATGGCCTGCTCGAGCGCATCCCAGCTTTCCGGAGCGCCGCTCAACGGGACCAGGATCTCGGTGAAAAGGTGATCGATGTAGCGGCTAACGGTGCGCGCCCTGCGCCAACT
>DATKAF010000291.1:0-22948 GCA_035498395.1 Anaerolineales bacterium | reverse complement strand
GGTTTCGGTATGTGGGGCAATAACGTGAGGCCCGCCTGATGCCATCTACAATTTCGTGTTGTCCGCACTCGCGTTGGGATGTATCCCCCGTGTCTCGGTGTTCTCCGTGGTTGGTTTATGTTTTCCCCGCTCGCGTGGGGTTGTACCGTTTTGCATTTCTCTCCGCGATTTGCTAAGCAGATCGTCTCTGGTTGCGTTTTTCCATTTCCTTCGTGTCCTTCGTGGTGAAATCTCTTCCCGCTTTGTCGTGCACCATAGCCCCCGCGGTATAATCCTCCTGCCATGCCCAGACGCAGAGCGCCCGAAGATCTGTCCGTCGAGGAGCTGCGCCGGCTGCTGATCGAGAAACGACGTGGCGCCCGGCGCGAGCGTTTGGAGCATTTCCGGCGCACCGGCCGCGTCGTCGCCCCCGAGCTGATGACAGAGCCGGCCGCCGCGGTCGTCGATACCCCCGAGCCTGCCCCCGAAGACGAGACCGAGCGCCGTGCGGCCCCCGCCTCCAGGCGCCGCCGCGTCATGGATGGCATCTTGCTTGCCATCGAGCTTCTTGCCGTTGTCGGCTTGGTCGGCGTCCTGCTCAGCGGCCTCGGGATGCTCCGCGATCTCAACCGGGAAGTGGCTGCCGCGCTCAACCCCGCTACCCCTAGCCCCACCCCGCTCGTCATGGCGGTCGTCCTGCCCTCCGGTCATACTCCTCCGGACGCGCAGGGCAACACCCGCCCGAACGACGCCGAGATCCCCGAGCACCTGCGGCCCATCATGCAGTCCCTCGCCAACATTCCCGTTCCGACCCCCGGCGTCGAGCAGGCCATCCGCATCGAGATTCCCGCCATCAAGATCGACGCCCCCGTGGTCCAGGGCGACGGCTGGGAGCAGCTCAAGAAGGGCGTCGCCCAGCACATCGGCTCTGCCGACCCCGGCGAATCCGGCAACGTCGTCCTCTCCGCCCACGACGACGTCTATGGCGAGCTCTTCCGCCACCTCGATAAGCTCCAGCCCGGCGACCAGGTCATGCTCTACACCCAGCAGCGCCAGTACGTTTACACCGTCGACCGCACCGAGATCGTCGAGCCGACCGCCGTGGAGGTCATGGCCTCCAGCGGCGCGCCGACCATCACCCTGATCTCGTGCTATCCGTACCTGGTTGACAGGCAGCGCATCGTTGTCTTCGCCCGCCTCCAGAACTGACCGGCTCGACCGTAGATGAACAAAATTCATCCGGTCTCCAATGTGCATCTCCGGTAAAATAGAAGATATGCCCGGATGAACACTCTTCATCCCCGGCTAAATTTGCACTAGTAGGAGTTATCCATGCCCAAAAAGAGTAGACGACAGGTCAACAGGACCGCCGCATTCGTCCCCGCTACTCCCGCTCGTGTCGTCGAGTTCAACCCCGATTACACCTACGTCAAGCGCGACCTGCGCCGCGTCGGCGTCCTCGCCGGCGGCTTCTTCGTCGTCCTCATCATCCTGGCCTTCATCATCCATTGACCCCTCCGGGCGCCGCGGGCTCGCTCCACACTGACGCGACCCCGCATCCCGCCCCGACAGAAAACCGGATTCCCCTCCCTCGGGCAGACCTGGCGTCTGCCCGCAACTTTTTCCTCCTGTGCCCGACTCCCTCTACGACGTCACGCTCACCGGCCTTGCCTATGGCGGCGACGCCATCGGCCTCCTCCCCGACGCAGCCGGCAAAGAACGGGTCGTTTTCGTCCCGTTTGCCCTGCCCGGTGAGCGCGTCCGCCTCCGCCTGACCGAGCAGCGCCGCGGTTTTGCCCGCGCGGATCTGGTCCAACTCCTCGCCCCTTCCCCCGACCGTGTGACCCCTCGCTGCAAGCACTTCGGCGTCTGCGGCGGCTGCCACTACCAGCACCTGTCCTACGAGGCGCAGCTCAAAGCCAAGACCGGCATCCTCCGTGACCAGTTGCGCCGCATCGGCCGCATCGAGGACCCGCCCGTAGAGGATGCCGTTCCTTCGCCCGTCTCGTGGCACTACCGCAACCACGTCCAGTTCCACCTGGCCTCCGATGGCAGGCTTGGGTACGTCCGGCATCACGGGCGCGACATCCTCCCCATTACCGAGTGCCACCTGCCCGAACCTGCGCTGGACAGCCTGTGGCCTCAGCTTGAGTTCGAGCCGGGCATGCACCTCGACCGCGTGTCCATCCGCCAGGGCGCCGATGAAGAGCTCATGGTGCTCCTGGAATCAAGGGAGCCGTCCCTGCCCGAGCTTGAGATGGAGTCGGGCGCGTCCGTTGTCCACGCCTACGAGGAGCACAGCGTCGTGATGGCAGGCCGCGACCATCTCATCCTGCGCGTGCTGGACAGAGACTTCCGTGTCTCGGCGGCTTCCTTCTTCCAGGTCAACACCGCGATGGCTGCCCGGCTTGTCGAGCATATGCTGGCACTTGCTCGTTCTCTCCCAGATGTGCAGCTCGCCCATGCCACCATCCTGGATGTGTACTGCGGCGTTGGACTCTTCAGCGCCTTCCTTGCGCCGCTGTGCCGGCAGCTGATCGGCATCGAGGCATCTTCCTCCGCCTGTGAGGACTTCGCCGCCAACCTGGACGAGTTCGACAACGTCGAGCTCTACGAGGACGCGGCAGAGAACGTGCTGCCGGTGCTGGACGCGCAGCCGGACATCGTCATTGTGGACCCGCCGCGCGGCGGTCTCGAGCCCGCCGCCCGTGACGGCCTCCTCCGCCTCCGACCGCGGGCCGTCATCTACATCTCCTGCGATCCGTCCACTCTGGCCCGCGACGCTCGGCAGTTGATCGACGGCGGCTATCGCCTCTCCTCATCGACACCATTCGATCTCTTTCCCCAGACCTATCACATCGAAAGTATCAGCCTGTTCCAGCGCCAGGATGGCTGACCGGCATTATCATCGAGGCGACTCCATTCGCCTTAACCCTCGCAGCCTTCGTGGACCAGAAGATCCTTCCCCTCAGCGACTCTTCAGCTCTCATCCACTTCGGTGATGAGATCAGCCTCGACGTCAACCGTCGCGTCCATGCGCTGGACGCGCGCCTGCGCCGCGCCCATCCCGATGGCATCGTCGAGGCCGTCCCGGCATACGCCACCCTGCTGGTCCACTATGACCCGCTCGCGCTGACCTTCGATGAAGTTGCGGCCTGGCTCAAGGAAGCGGTGGAGGACGCGCAAGAGGTATCTATGCGGCAGCCGCGCCATATCGAGATCCCGGTGCGATATGGCAGCGAAGCGGGGCCTGATCTCGGTTACGTCGCCTCGTTCCATCATGTGACACCCGCCGAGATCGTCCGCCTGCACACAGGACGCGAGTACACCGTCTTCATGATGGGCTTCACGCCGGGCTTCCCGTATATGGGGATCCTGGACGAGGCCATTGCCACGCCGCGCCTGGAGACGCCCCGCACGCGGGTCCCGGCGGGCTCAGTGGGCATTGCCGGCACGCAGACCGGCATCTACCCGATCGACTCGCCTGGGGGCTGGCGGCTGATCGGGTACACGTCGCTCCCCCTCTTTGACCTGGCCGCGAGCGAACCGTTCCTGCTCGCGCCGGGTGATACGGTGCGCTTCATTGCCGAGGCGATTGATGCTTGAGGTGCTGGAGGCTGGCGGGCTGGTGACGATGCAGGATGCCGGCCGGCCGGGCTGGAGGCGGTACGGCATGCCATTCTCCGGCCCGATGGATGCCTTCGCATTCCGCGCCGCGAATTTGCTGGTCGGCAATCCATCCAGTGCAGCGGCGGTGGAGATCGGCGGCGACGTGGTGCTGCGCGCCCTGTATGATTGCGTGATCGCTGTGACCGGGGCGGGCATTGAGCTTTCCATCAACTCGTGGGATTTTCCCCTGTGGGGCTCGTACTTCGTGCGAGGCGGCTGGCAGATCCGGTTGGCCCGCGCCCGGTTCGGGATGTGGGCCTATCTGGCCGCGGCGGGCGGTTTCGACGGGCAGCTCGTTCTCGGCTCGCGCTCCACATACCTGCGCGGGCGGTTCGGCGGGCTCGATGGCAGACCGATCCAGGCAGGTGACCGGTTGACCATCCTGCAGCCGCGGCACGACCTGTTGGAGGTGGCGGCGCGCAAGGTCGCAGAAGAGGCGCGCCCCGCGTATTCTGCCGCGCCGGCCGTGGGTGTGATCCTCGGTCCGCAGAGCCATCGCTTCCATGCAGACGATCTGGCAATCTTCTTGTCCTCCCCGTACCACGTGAATCTGGCGTCCGATCGGATGGGATATCGATTGGATGGTGCGCGCCTCGCAAACGGGAGCCAGTCGGATATTACGTCGGAGGGCATGGCGATGGGCTCCATTCAGGTTCCGGCGGACGGTCAGCCGATCGTCATGATGGCCGATTGTGCAACGACCGGAGGCTATGCAAAGATCGCGTGTGTCACCAGCGCCGATCTTCCCCTGCTGGCCCAATGCACGCCCGGCAGGGATCAGGTACGTTTCCGCCAGGTGACCCTTGAGTCTGCACAGGTGAGCTATCGGATGCAGATGGACCGCCTAAAGGCAGGTATCATTGGGGCTGAGGATGAGCGTTGGGGAGGCTGAGGGCATAAGCATGGATCTGAACTGCGATATGGGCGAGTCCTTCGGCCGGTACACCATCGGCGAGGATGAGGAGGTGATGCCATACATCACCTCGGTCAACGTAGCCTGCGGGCTGCACGCCGGCGATCCGGCGGTCATGCATGCGACGGTCCGGCTGGCAAAGCAGCACGGTGTGGCAGTCGGCGCGCATCCCGGCTGGCCCGACCTCCAAGGCTTCGGACGCCGCGAGATGTCCATGACCCCCGATGAAGCCGAGGGATATCTGCTGTACCAGATCGGCGCGCTGGCGGCGTTCGCCCGGCAGGAGGGCGTGAAGCTGCGGCATGTCAAGCCGCACGGCGCTCTCTACAACCAGGCAGCCATAGATCGAGCGCTGGCAGATGTAATCGCCCGGACGGTTTGGAGCTTCGACAAGAACCTCATCCTGGTCGGACTCGCCGGTTCAGCCCTGGTCAAGGCGGGCGCGGCCATGGGGCTGCGCGTGGCCAATGAGGCCTTCCCCGACCGCCGTTACAATGCCGATGGCACACTGACCTCGCGCAAGCAGACCGGTGCGCTTGTCGCGGACCCGCAGGACGTAGCCGCCAACGCGGTCACGCTTGCCAGGGATGGCATCTTGTTCGGAGGCAAGCGCGTGCGCATTGATACACTGTGCCTGCACGGGGATAATACTCACGCCGCGCAGAACGCGCAGTCGGTGCGAATCGCGCTGGAGAAGGCGAGAATTCCTGTCAAGCCGCTGCAGCACTAGCTACGTTCGGTGACACGGGGAACAGGTAAAACCCCATTGCTTGCGATCGCTTACCAAGCGGGCATCGAAGTGACCAGCCCCTTTTCATCGCAGGACGTTAGAAAACTGATCCTGAGGGAGGCCCGCAGGGCAAACGTTAGGCACATTGGCTCGGCGCTTTCCATCGCAGATGTCCTTACGGCGCTCTACTCCGGCATCATCCAGGCAGACGCCCCCGGAGATCCAGGACGCGACCGGTTCATCCGCGTGACTTGCATCCGCATGGGCGCGTCGTCCTGCTTGGGCTCACGGGTTGCTCGCGACCTGCCCGTAGTGGTAGAGGTTTGGGTCCTGCGTCAGCGGCGAGTTCTCCCGCACGGTCGCGCCGACGTGCCGGGCCGCGGCGCAGGCCGCGTTGAGCGCGGTCTGGAGCGCCCCTTCGGTCCATTGCCCCGCCCATGAAACGCAATCGCCCGCCAGATAGATGCCCTGGTCGCTCTCGGGATCGCACGCGCTCAGGAACTGGAAATAGGCATCGTGCAGGTACAGCTCCTGCCCGGCAAGCTGCACCTTCACGCCGCCGTAGAAGTGCTGCTCTGCCTGCCAATCGATATTGTAGATGCCGCGCGCGCCATGGACCGGGACCAGCCGTTGCGCGAATTCGGGACAGATGCGCATCAGCGCTTCCTTGAACGCCCGGAACCGCTGCACCGGCGCCAGGCCAAGGAGCTTGTTGGAGTCGTCATCCCACGTGTAGCTGATCAGCACGACGCCTTCCTTCGTATGCGGGTAATCCAGGCAGTACACCTGGCGCGGCAGTTCATCCGTCTGGATGCTCTGCGGGATGCCTGGAAGCGGCTGACCATCCGGGTCCAGCCAGAACTTCGTCTTCGTGCGGATGAACATCTTCGAAGCGCTCATCAGGTGAAAATTCCGGACCGCGTTTCGCACCTGCGCCGACCCCAGGTCGACCGTCTGCTCTGCGGGGAGCGTCAGCCCCATCTCGATCTCCATCGAGCGCGTCGTCGTGGCGACGATTACCGCATCGAACGACCGGGATTTCCGCCGACCGGTCTTGACCTCCATCCAGGTCACCTTCACTTGCCGGGTGCCCGGCTCCTTCTCGATCCGCACGACCCGCGAATTGAATTGCGCCCGCCGCCTGGACCGTAGCGAAACGGACTGCCCGCCGGCATCTCGCACCGGCTGCTGGTACAACAGCCTGGTCAGCCCGTTCATCCCTTCCAACAAGCTCTTGCCGTTCGACCGCCAGCCCACGATCAACTCCTGCCCCATATCCCACCGGTTGACCAAATGCCGGAGCAATTCCATCATGCCCACGGAGAAGAGCAGATTCCCAAAGCCGCCTGATCCGACGCCAAGGGCGCTAAAGGCATTGAACTCCTCGGTGGTCCATCCCGGGATGCCGGCGCGCACCGCATCGTACATCGTCATGTCCTTGTACTGGTCGAGGTAGCTTTGCCACGTGCTGACGACCTGGGACCTCTGCGGCGGATTGCCGCCGTTGTACCACGGCATGAGGATCGCGCCGATCAGCCCTTGCAGATATCCGCCGAAGTCGGCCTGGATCTTGGCGAACATATCCGGCGGCGCATCGCTCCCGCCCGGAGACGATGGCATCCATTCATATGGTGTGTTCTCATAGAACACCAGCGTTGGAACCTTTCCCGGGTCGGGGAAGCTGCCCGTCTTGACCCCCAGTTGGTTGGCATAGTGCCAGAAGACGTTGTTGGAGGCCGGGATGCGCATGGCGCCCATCTCGGCCCACACCGGCAGGTCCTTCCCGTCGGTATCCTTAAAGTGCCGCGACCAGTGGCGGCCTCCGATGCGGTCGCTCGCTTCCAGGATGGTCGGCTGGATGCCGGCGCGCAGCAGCTCGTACGCGGCAACGATCCCCGCCGGGCCCGCGCCGATGACCGCCACCTCCGGGGGAGAATCCGGCTTCTTATCGAAGGAAGCGATCGGGCTGCCCTCGTCGAGAAATGCCTGGTAGTCGTAGAGGGTATCTATGAGCGTGGCAGGCAGCCAGTCGCTTAGACCACCGGTGGCGGCCTGTGCGACCGGGTTCAACGTATTCATCAGTGGCATGGATCATCTCCTCAGGCGGTGCTCATTCTAAATTGCGGCGTGCAGCGTGCTAAGACAGCGTCGCGTGATATCTGGCGAGCGCTTGGATGCAAACGGCTGTTGTCAGCTCGTCCGAGCCGTAATACGGTGCGGGGCCGAGGAATGCGCCAATACCCCGCCAGCCTCCATTCGCGCGCTGGCATTTCAGGAGGTGGTTCACGGGCTTATCCAGGATCCTCCCGCACTCATGGAAATTCAGGAGCGTGCAGATGGCGAAGGCTGTCAGCAACTCGTTTTTGAAGACGCCCTTTCGGCTTTGTTGGGCGTGCAGCGCCTGCAGGATCACCCCCCGCGTTTCGCCCAGCGCGGCCACGCCGCGGGCGTAGGCGCGCGAGACCAGGTAATGGAGCGTGATTGCATCGGGATAGAAGCTGGGGCTATCGGCGGAGCGTTCGCCGCAAACCACCCCGATCAGGTAGTCGATGGCCGGGCGTGTCTCAGCGCGCTCGCCCAGGTACATCACGGCATTGGCATTGACGCCCGGGTCCACGTTGCCCAGCAGGCCCTGCATGGACCACACCACCCATGCGGCGGGCTCCATCAGGGGCTGGAGATCGCGGACCATGCGTTTGGGGGATGCGTCCCGCGGCACGATCCAGGTGAAGAACAGCCCTTCGTTGTTCCGGTTCGCCAGGATGAACCGTTCGTTGGGCGGCGGCTGCAAGCCGTGCTCCTGCAACACCGCAGACACACAGCACGTATCGTCCACATCGGGCGGGAGGAAGTCATGCGCCTCGTTGCGCGACGACCAGTAGCGCCACAGGCCCGGGCCTTCCATCTCACGCCGAAGGTAGCGCACAGCGTTCTTCATCATCCCGCGCACCGCTGGAGATTGCCATGACCGCAGGCAATCGACAACCCAAGCCGTGACGAACGGGGAACTGTCGAACCGGGCCTTGCGTTTTAGCAGACGATCGCTGGCCGCAAGCGTCTTGAACTCCCCATACGGAAGCTGGCGCGCTTCCAGAAATTCAACCGCACGCGCGATGGCTGCCTCGATGCGTGAACGATCTTCCCTGGCGTGCTTTGGTTGCACGTTTGCAAGAACTGTCACATATGATCCAATTCTAGATGGCGCGCACGGTGCTCTTTTTATTCGCTTCTTTTGACAACCAAGTTTGTCTAAATTATAATGTTTTTGGCCGTTCTTCTGATGTCATTGATCGTCGTCATTCGGCTGAGTACTCAGAGAGAGTCTTACCAGGATCCTGCTTGTAACGTACTGCGCTGAACTGTTCTGCCGGCGCAGGCGGAATTCACACCCTGCTCCCCATCGATCAGACAGGCGTCCAGGCTTCTTCGTTGACACGGGTGATGGAATCGTTGAGCGTTTACGTCCCTATCGATCGGCGCCAGGCGCTGCGCGATGGCGTTGCCTTGCCCGATCGTCTGCACGGGGCGGGCCTGTTCGCGGACATCTCGGGCTTCGTACCGCTGACCGAGGAACTCACGCGCGCTCTGGGGCCCGAGCGCGGCGTGGAAGAGCTGATCTCCCATCTCAACCAGATCTATGATGCGCTGATCGTGCAGGCCGAGCGCTACGGCGGCAGCACGATCTCCTTTGGCGGCGACGCGTTCACGTGCTGGTTCAACGGCGACGACGGAAGGCACGCGACGGCCGCCGCCCTCGCCATCCAGAAAGCGATGCGCGAGTTCGCGGTCTTCAAGATCCCGCAGGCGGGGACCATCTCCCTTTCCGTGAAAGTTGCCGTGGTGGTGGGCATGGTGCGGCGCTTTGTCGTCGGCGACCCGTCCATCCAGGTCTTCGATGTGCTCGCCGGAACCGCGCTGGACCGCCTGGCCGCGGCCGAAGAGGCAGCTCAGAAGGGTGAGGTGGTGCTGGACGCTCCGTCCTGGCGATCCATCCGTTCCATCGCCCGCGAGCGCGAAACCCGCCTCCGCAATGGAAGCCAGTACTCCATTTGCGACGGCTTGAGCGTCGAAGTGGAACCGCAGCCATGGGCGGCGTTCCCGGCGGATCATTTGCGGGATGATGAGTTACGCCCGTGGATCCTTCCGCCCGTCTACGAGCGCCTCAAGAGCGGACAGGGAAGCTTCATCGCCGACCTGCGCCCCGTCGTCGCCCTCTTTCTGAACTTCGGCGGTATCGATTACGACGACGATCCGGACGCGGGGGTCAAGCTGGACCGTTTCATCCGCCGCGTGCAGCAGATACTGGCCCGCTACGAAGGCGCTCTGCTCGAGCTGACCTTCGGCGACAAAGGCAGCCACCTGTATGCCGCGTTCGGCGCGCCGCTTGCGCACGAGGATGACCCCGCCCGCGCCATCGCGGCGGCAGAGGAGCTGTGCCTGCTTCCGGATGAGATGGATTTCATCCACTCGGTTCGCATCGGCATCAGCCGCGGCCGCATGCGCACCGGCGCCTACGGGGGGCGGACCCGCCTTGCCTACAGCGTGCAGGGTGATGAAGCCAACCTGGCGGCTCGACTCATGCAGCGCGCCGGCCCGCGGCAGATCCTGGTCAGCGAGCGCATCGTCGAGGCGCTCAGCGCGCGTTACCGGTTCACCGCACTGGGCGTGATCCAGGTGAAGGGCAAGCAGGGTTCGATCCCGGCCTACCAGGTGCTGGGCCGCGCATCCAGTGTGCCCGCCCCGCGCGACCACGTGGACCTGATCGGGCGCAGCGCGGAGTGCGCTCTTCTGTCCGGGAAGCTGCGCCTGCTGGCGGCGGAAAAGCGCCGGGGAGTCGTGGCGATCGAGGGCGAGGCGGGGATCGGCAAATCCCGCCTGCTGGAATACTTGCAAGCGCGCGCCGAGTCGCTCGGGATCCTGACGTTCTTCGGATCAGGCGATGCGGTGGAGAAGACCACGCCGTACTTCGTCTGGCAATCCATCTTCGCGCAGCTCTTTGAATTGGATACACTGCCGGATGACGCGGAGGCTCGCCGCCGTCATGTGCTCGCCGGGCTGCGAGCGTGGGTGCCTGCCGATCTGGAACGGCTTGCCCCGCTCCTCAACGCCGTGCTGCCCATCAACCTGCCGGAGAACGATCTGACCGCGCAGATGGGCGGCCAGGTGCGCCTCGAGAACACGCACGCCCTGCTCTCGCGCATCTTGCAGCAGCGCGCCGAAGCGGGCCCGCTCGTGCTGGCGCTGGAGGATGCTCACTGGCTTGACTCCGCTTCGTGGACCCTCTGCCGCCGGATCGCGCAGCAAGGCATTCCGGTGTTGCAGGTGCTTGCCACGCGTCCCTTCCCCGAGGGCGCGCCCGCCGAGTACCGTCTCCTGTTGGACTCGGAGGGCGCCGAACGGATGGCGTTGGGCGCGCTGGACGCGCAGGACGTGCAGGCGCTCGTCGCACAGAACCTGGGCGTTAAGGAGCTGCCGCCCGCGGTGACAGACTTCATATGGACCAAGGCGGAAGGCAACCCGTTTTTCAGCGCGGAGTTAGGCTATGCCCTGCGTGATCGGGGCCTGCTCCTTGTCTCCGATGGCGAGTGCCGCATGGCCCCCAACGTGGACCTGCGCGCTGCGGCCTTGCCGGACACCGTCCAGGGTGTTGTGACCAGCCGCATCGACCGGCTAACGCCCATCCAGCAGCTCACCCTCAAGGTCGCCAGCGTGATCGGGCGCGTGTTCGCCTACCGCACCCTGCGCGACACATTCCCGGTCGAGAGCGAGCGGCCGCTGCTGGCCGAACAGTTGGAGGCACTGACACGCCTTGACCTCACCACGCTGGAGCAGCCCGCTCCCGACGCCGAGTATGCCTTCCGGCACGTGATCATCCAGGAAGTGGCATACGGGCTGCTGCTGTTCGCGCAGCGCCGCGATCTGCACCGCATCATTGCCGGGTGGTATGAGCGGGTGCATGCGGACGAGCTGGCGCGCTTCTACGGGCTGCTCGCCTATCACTGGAAGCGCGCAGCGGAGCCATCCCGGGCCATCCATTACCTCGAGCAGGCAGGCGACCAGGCGCTGCGCCAGTTCGCCAACGCCGAAGCCATCACGTTTCTGGAGGACCTGCCGGTGGTGGCGGATGAGGCGGGGCTGGAGATCGATCCGGAGCGCCGGGCGCGCTGGGAGCTGCAGGCGGGCGAGGCGCATGCCAACCTTTCGCACTATAAGGAAGCGCGGGCCCACATCGAGCGGGGCTTCGCCCTGTTGGGCGCGCCCGTCCCGCAGGGCAGGCCCCGGCAAGTGACAGGGTTGCTGGCCGAGCTTCTGCGCCAGGCGGCCCACCGGGCATTCCCTTCGCGCTACGTCGGCCGCCGAGCCGACCAGCGCGATCGATGGTTGCCTGCCGCGCTTGCGTACGAGCGGCTCGGCGAGGCCGCCTACTTCACCGGCGATCCGCTGCTCTCGATCTACAGCGAGTTCCGCAATCTCAACCTGGCGGAGGAAGTGGGGCCCTCCCCGGTGATGGCACGCGGCACGGCGGCGGTCGGCGCGACCGGTGGCTGGGTGCCATTGCACGGACTTGCCCGGAGCTACATCTCCCGGGCGCTCAACATCGAAGCTGCCGAGCAGCACCTCGAATCGCGCGAGTTCGTCCTGATGTCCGCCGCGTACTACTACTCCGGCGTAGGCGACTGGCCGCGCGTCCGGGAGCACGGCGAGCGGCTTATCGCCACCGCCGAACAGCTTGGCGACGACCGCCGCTGGAACGACGGCATGGGCATCCTCATGTCGATGCATTACTTCCAGGGAAGCTTCGCGACCAGCGCGCGTCTGGCTCAGGACCTCCACGCGCACGCCGAGCGCCGCCAGGATTTGCGCTATATGGCACGCGGCATGCAGGGCAGGGCATACTCCGAGCTGCATCTGGGACACACCCGCGAGTCACTGGCAGGTGCGCAGGCCCTCCGTGACATGCTCGAGCGCGGCCAGCTCCCGGTGCTGCAATTGCGCATGGAGCTGTGGGGCATACTGGCGCTCGCCTTCCTGCGCTTGCGAGAGTACCAGCAGGCCGTGGAGGCCGCGCAGCAGGCAATGTCCCTGACCGGCAGAGTCCCCCCCACGTTCTACGCGGCCTTCACCGGCTATGCGGCGCCCGCGGAAGTGTTCCTCACCCTTGGCGAGCAGGGAGACCGGTCCGGAGCAACGATCGACGCGGCCCATCTTGCCGTGCAGGCGCTGAGCCGTTATGCACGCGTCTTCCTGATCGGCAGGCCGCGCTTCCAATTGGCGAAAGGACGGTTGGCCGAGCTCGGCGGCAGGCATCGGGCGGCGAAGCAGGCATGGAGTACCAGCCTGGCATACGCCCGGCAGCTCGGTATGTTGTACGACCAGGGGCTGGCGCTGTACCACATCGCACAGCATCTCCCTGCCTCGAGCCCGGCGCGCTCCGAAGCCCTGCAGCAGTCGTGCCAGTTATTCTCGGAACTGGGTGCCGCGTATGACCTGGAGCTGGCACGCGCCTTATGAGACCCGCATCCGCTGACCCGTACGACCCAGCCTTGCGCGACCTGATCGACGCGGCGGTCTCGCAGCTCTGCGACCGCCTCCGTCGCTCGATGCCGCTTTCCGGCACGAGCGTGCTGGAGTGGATGAGGCAGCTGGCTGGCGGGAGCGACCCGGCCGCCTACTACCATCACCTGCGCGGCTCCCCGATGTTCGTTTTCCCCTGGGCGCTGGAGAAAGCCTTGAACGGCGTGCCCGACCTGCCCGCGCAGTTCGATCTCGTCTATTCCACCATCAGCGGCTATTACTGGGTGCGTCTCATCGATAACCTGACCGATCACCAGTCGACGAACGAGCTGGACCTGCTGCCCGCCCTCGGGCTATTCCATACCGAGTTCCAGCGGCCGTATCAAGCGCGCTTCCCGGCGACGCACCCGTTCTGGGAGTTCTTCACCGCAACCTGGTTCCATTCAGCGGACGTGACCATGGCAGACCTCCACCCGGGGGACATGGAGCGGGAACAGTTCGTGCAGGTGGCTGCCCAGAAGATCTGCGCCATCAAGATCCCGCTGGCGGCGCTGTGCTACGGCTATGACAGGCCCGGGCTCCTGCCGGAGTGGTCGAGCTTCATCGATCTGTTTGGTTGCTGGCATCAGATGTCCAATGACCTGTTCCACTGGTATGAAGACGAACAGGACGGCACGCTCACGTATCTTCTGGCGGAGGCGGAGCGCTGCAAGCACCGCGCAGAGACGATCACCGATTGGGTGGTCCGTAAGGGATTCTCATGGGCCATGGGTCTGCTCGACGCGTGGATGTATGACCTGCAGCGGCGGACGAGGAGTATGGATAGCCGCGACCTGATGCGCTACCTGCAATTCCGCGATGCGCTGTTGCACCGCGATGCCGATGAGACCCTGGAGGCGCTGCGGTTGGCGCCGGGGATCACAGGCATGTTCGTCGAGTAGAGCGTGAGAGATTGAAGAGAGCTGGGCCGGGATTGAAGCCGGCCCGTCGCCGAATCCAAAACGGAAAGGAGGTGAAACCCATGCCGCAGATGACGAAGTTGATGACAAGCCTGAAAGACCCGGAGTTCGCAAAGGCTTACCGCAAGAACCCGGTGAAAGCCGTGGAAGGCAGTCTGGGCCGCCCGCTCACGCCCGCGGAAAAGGACAGCGTCAAGAGTCTGAAGGTGGAGCATTTGCAGAAGATCGTCAAGGCCCTGCACCCGCGCGCACCCGGCCTGCGCCCGCGCCCCGATTGATATCATTGGCTGTTCGCAGCCACGGATCGCTATCGGTAAGCAAGTCAGATCGCCCGGCCCGCCTGTGCTGCCATGCAGGCGGGCCTCGTGTTATGGCAAGCCGCTGGCGATTACTGGCGGCTTCAGGTCTTGGGAACAGCCGGGTAGCGTTTCCCCGCCTCCGGCTCCGCTTCCGGCGCGCCGCCGTTCTTCACATTCCGCAAGGTAATAGCCCCGATGCCTGCCGCGACCAGCGCGGCAATTCCGCCGATCGCCAGCCCCCAGCGCGGGCCGGCCGTCTGTGCGAACCAGCCGACGATCGGCCCTCCGAACGTGGTCGAGCCGAGGAAGGCGATCGACCAGAAGGACATCACCCGGCCGCGCATCTGCGGCGAGCTCTCGAGCTGCAAGACGCTGTTGCCCAGCGAGGAGAAGTTGATCGAGCAGACGCCCACCGCGACCAGGGCGGCTGCGCAAAGGAACAGCGTCGGCATGAGGGAGGCAGCCAGCACCGCCACCCCGAACAGGAGCGAGGCGCTCACCAGCTTGAACGGCGTGATGCCTTTGCGGCCTGCAAAGAAGATGCCTCCCATTGCGGCCCCAAAACCCATCGATCCGGTCAGGAAGGCATAGCTGCCCGCATCGCCGTTGAACGTGAACTGCGCCATCAGCGGCAGGCTGACCTGGAACTCAAAGGTCAGGGTGCCGATCAATGCCATCATCAGCAGGGTTGCCCCGAGCACCCGCGTCGAGAGCACGTACCGGAATCCCTCCCGGAGCTGGCCTTTCGTGCGCGGCGCGGGCGGAGTGACCATCAGCTCGTCGGCGTGCATCATAGCGAGCATGACCACCACCGCGACGTACGAGATGCCATTGATGATGAAACAGGGAGCCAGCCCGAAGACGGCGATGATGCCTGCCGCAATCGCCGGGCCGATGATGCGGGCCAGGTTGACCAGCGTCGAATACAGCGTGACCGCGTTGCGGAGGTTATCGGGCCCGACCAGCTCGATATAGAAAGTCTGGCGAGCCGGGTTGTCGAACACGGTCACCATGCCCAGGGCGAACGCAAGCACGTAGACCATCCAGACCTGAACCAGGTTGGTCGCGACCAATGCGCCCAGGATCAGCGCCAGCATGCCCGAGAGCGACTGCGTAACGTAGAGGATCTTTCGCTTGGAGAGCCGATCCGCAACAACGCCGCCGTAGGGCCCGAGAATCAGGATCGGCACGTATTGTAGGGCGGTCGTAATGCCTAGCGCGCTGCCCGAGCCGGTGAGCTTGAGCACCAGCCAGGCCTGCGCCACCGACTGCATGAACGTGCCCGAGGTCGAGATGATCTGGCCGATGTAATAGAGGCGGTAATTGCGGACGTACAGCGAAGAAAAGGTTCTGTGACTGTATCGCCGGAATTGTTCGGGTAAGCCTGCCATATTTCCTGAAGCCCAGAAGTGTATAACGGAGATGGGGGAGTTGCGCTGTCTTGCGCATCCGGGAACGCACGTGCGCCTTTCCAGAAGGCTTCCTTACGGAAGCCTAACTACACGAAGTTCCGGACCAGAACCCCTGCGGCGCGCCCTTTATCTTTCGCCCCTGGTTCATCAACGACCGCCCCAGCCTGCGAGAGCCTTTTGCAGCCCGGCGAGGCAGCCGTACTGGAACAGGATGTCCTGGCTCACCGGTTTGCCGTTTTCCGAGAGCTTGCCCTTCACGTACTCGGGCTTAAGAGAGTAGCCTGCCTGCATCCCCCCGGGCGACGAGCCGCCAATGGTCAGGAGATACAGATTATCCTGGGAAGAGTCTTGTGGCGGGAAGTTCAGGCGCACCCAGCCGCCCTCCGGCAGATCGGCGTTCTGGAATGTCTGCTGCATAAGGTCCGTACTCTGGCGTGGGTCGCGCAGGGTGAAAACCGTCGTGCCGGACGCATCGCTGCCGGGCGAGTTGACCCAGACGAGCACCTGCTGCATGCCGTTGCAGGCGGGGACGATCTCCTGGGTCAGTGTCATCGCCGGTGTCACCGGAGGAGAGGAGGCGGCTCCGGGCGCCCAGTTCTTGTATTCCGGCTGGTAGCATAATCCAGCCTGATAGTATTCGCTCCCGCACGGAACGTGATACGAGAGCAACAGGCCCCCAGTGTAGAGCAGGAGCGCGCCGGCGGATAGCCACGCTGCGAGCGCTGCCGATACTCGGCGCTCCGGGAATTCCACGGCGTCGCGCCTGCGCGGCCATATGCCAAGCAATCCCAGGAGCAGCAGCGGCAGCACTGGTGTGAAGTAGCGTCCCTGCACACCCGCCACGAACTGGCTGCCCACCGGGGTGAAGGCAACGTAGAGCGAAACGATCGTGAGCAGCACGCCGGCGATGGAGAGACCGATCAGGACAATGCGCGTCCAGCGTTGGGCGATGAGGCTGTCCGGGCCCTCCGTAACGGCATCCCGGTTCGAGACGATCCACGCGGCGATCACAGCCAGCGCGTAGAGCAGGTACGTGAGCCCCGGCACCGGCCAGTAGTTGTAGCCGTACACCCCCATCCAGCCTTGCAGGTACGCTGCACCGTTCGTCCAGAGATCGCGGAAGAGAATGCCGGTGAAAGTCAGCGGCGCGGAGAAGATGTACTTCATCTGGTCCGCGGGGCTGGCCCCTTCCAGCATGCGCGTGAAGTGCGAATAGGCCACCACGTTCCAGCCGGCAAACTCCACAACGAACAGCAGGACCGCCGCGGCCGCCAGCAGGAGGTAACCATGCTTCATCTCAAAACGCGATGGGCGGATCAGCAGGAATGGCAGCAGCACAAGGAAGGACAGGTTGACCTTGGCGGTGAACAGCAGGGCGATCAGGGCCAGCAGGAGCCACCAATGCTTCCAGGAGAGCTTGCCCTTCGCCGCGATGCCAAGCGAAGCGCCGAGAAAGAGGAACCCGATGCCATTCGATATCGTATCCGCGCTGATGCTGGAGGCCTGGAAGAGCGCCATCGGCGAGACCATTAGCACCGCCAGCAGCCATTTCCCGAACGGTATGCTGCGCAGCGCGGCCCAGCACAGGACCAGATACGACAGCAGACCTGCAACGCGGCAGGCATAATAGACGACCAAGGCGGGCAATTGCAGCGAGAGGCCCAGGTAGCGCAGAACGAACGCCTGGGGAAGCAGCAGCACCGGCGAATAGACCGACCGTGTGACCACGTTGGAGTAGATGTAGTCGTGCGCGTCCATGCGCAGGCTGCCATAGCGGGACCACAGCCCCGGCTCCACAGCCTCCACGATCGGCTGGCGGCGGTAGGAGAGCTCCCAGTACAGCGCAGGGAACGGCAGTTTGGCGCCCAATTGCTGGTTGGGAATGAGATAGAGATGCGCCATCTCCCATGCGCGCACGAAGTGCGTCTCTTCGTCGTAGCCCGCGCTCAAGGGGATGGACAGGCAGGCGATGCCGCCGAACACCAGCACCATCACGAGTAGGAACCGCTCCGGCGCGGCGATGCTTTTGAAGAATGAGCTGAGTCTGGATTTCACGCGTTCTCTACACGGACGAGCGGATCAAACCGGAGATCAAGAGCCGGCGCTGCCTCAGCCAGGCTGAAGGGTAGTAGCATCTTTCTTGTCTCTGTTCATCTCTGTTCATCTCCGGTTGCGTTGCTCTTTCCTTTTCCTCTTTCAAGCCTCCAGGATTATACAGGCCTTTGTGCGGCAGTCCCGTTGCCTCGGCCGGCACTTGACACGGGAAGCATGCAAGATAAACTTTAGCCGACCAGGATGGAACATGGACGCCTACACAGGAACCTACGAGATACGCTGGTCAGACATCGATGCCAACGGCCATGTCAACTACGCAGCCTACATCGATGCCGCCGGAGACCTGCGCTACAAGTTCTTCACGCTGCACGGCTTCCCACCGGACAAGTTTTCTGAGCTGGGCGTGGGGCCGATCTACACCGCCATCCACGCGCAGTTCCTGCGCGAGGTGCGGCTCGGCGAAACGATCACCATTACCTACGCGCTGGCCGGGCTCTCCAGCCAGGGCGGGCGCTGGCGCGTCCACCACGACGTGCTCAAGGCGAACGGCAAGCGGGCAGTCAGCATCGACCTGGAAGGGACGATCCTGGACCTGAAGACGCGCAGGCCCGCGCTGCCGACGCCGGAGCTGCGCCGGGTCTTCGAGCTGATCCCGCGCACCGGCGTGTTCGAGGTCCTATCCGACTCGCTGCGCCCCACTTAGGTCGCCGTCTCTTACAGAGCCGTAATATCTCCGGAGGTAACACGGCCGCGCTCCGGTGAGTCTATGCTTTGCGGCGCTCACCCGCCAACGATTAGCGTTTTTCCCGCTGCTGCCAACCTGAGGAGTAGAGCATGTTCAGTTTTGAGGGACCGGATCGACGAAAAGAAGAGCATCGCATGATCAGCGAAGGCCGGCTTCCGCCGGGTCAGTCGCTGACGCTGAAGTTTCCGGTGCTGCACTATGGCCCGGTGCCTCGCTTCAACGCGGCCACCTGGGATTTCCGCGTGTGGGGCGAGGTGGAGCAGGAGAAGCAGTGGACCTGGGATGAGTTCAACAGGCTGCCTCGCTCCATGATCCAGATGGACATCCATTGTGTCACCCGCTGGAGCAAGTTCGATACGGTCTGGGAGGGCGTATCGGTCAAGCGGCTGGCGGAGGAGGGCCTCATCCGCATCAAGCCCGCGGCCACGCACGTGATGCAGCACGCGGAGTACGGCTTTACGGTGAACCTGCCGCTGGAGGCGGTGCTGCAGGAGGGTTTCCTGATGGCAACGCACCTGAACGGCGAGCCGATCACTCCGGATCACGGCTACCCGCTGCGCGGCGTGGTGGGATTCATACCCGGTCAGGAGCAGCAGATCACGCCATATTTCTGGAAAGGCGCCAAATGGCTGCGCTCCATCGAGTTCATGACGCACGACAGGCGCGGTTTCTGGGAGCAGGCCGGTTACCACAACCGCGCCGATGTGTGGAAAGAAGAACGGTTCGGCTGATCGTCACGGACGGCTCCTGCAAAGTTGTCTGGATGATGAGGCGGAGCGGCAAGAGCAGGTCGATGCCTAGCGCAGCTATAAAACTCCGGAGCAAGTCTGCTCCGGAGTTTTGCATTTCGCCGAAGAATCTCGGCACAAGCTCCGCCGCATCACACAATTTGGAGTAAATAAGTCACATTGCGAGATGACCTCCATCACTTGCCCGATGCCGCTCTCCTCCGTAGAATGGGCACAACAGAACGATATGTTCTGTTCCCCTGGGAGAGGAAGGGCACCCCAAGGCTGCCCCGGTCGGCGGAGGAGATGCATGAGCTGGCGCATCGTCGACCGGGGTGGACCTTCAAGGGTTATTAACAGGATGTTGTCGGGTTTTTAACCGCTTTTCGAAGCAACAAGCGTAGAATAAGATATGGAAATGCACGCCTCGCGCCCCCTGTACTACTTCCTGGTCTCGATCCTTACGCAGTTTGTGCTGGCGGCCGGAGCGATGATGATCCTGCTGCCCACCGGCCTTCTGGCTCTCCTGCCGCTGCCGATGATGGGCGCGCTGATGGCCTACAACGTCGCCATCGCAACCTTTGTTTCCGCGATCATCAGCGGTCAACACGGGCAGAACGAGCGCTCCATCCAGCAGGGAACCGGGCTGGTGCTCGGCCATCTGGTTGGACTGGTACTCGGCGGTTATCTGGGTGCACATTATGGCGGCCCTGCCTGGGTGATCGGCGGCGCCGTCATTTGTTATTTCATCGTCGGTTGGATCGGGTCGCGCGTCAGCCTGATGGTTGGGATGGAACTGGAACGACTTGCCTCGGCAGACACGGAGCCCGAGCCGCGGGCCGAGGTGAAGGCAGCCAGGCCACTGACCTCCTCCCTGTTCTTCTTTGGCGCGGTCGTGCCCATGTTCTTCATGACGGCCGCCATGCTGGTGGAGACATCTGGCGCGCATGTGCCGCCCTTCCCCGATGTACTGCCCGCGGCGCGCATCGTGCTGATCGTGTTATCCCTGTGCTCGATCGCGATCCCGTGGCTGCGGCGCACGGAATGGTTGAAGCAGCAGCACGCGCTCACGCACGCGCCCGTCGCGCCGATGATCGGGCTGGGCCTGTCGCTGGCGCCTGTGTTCTATGGCTTCGTGCTGTTCATGGCTTGCGGGTTGTCGGTGGCGGAGCTGAGCATCTTCGCCGCCGTGGCCTCCATTGCAGCGACCACCTGGGGCATGAACGCGGCGCGCAGGCTCTAACCAGGCTTGGAATAGAAGATCATCGTCTGCCCCGCGCGAGGACTCGCCGGGGCAGTTTTTTTGCGCTAGGCAGCGGCGGCGCGGTACTGCGCTTCCACATCGGGAACGGTCTGGAAGTAGCCGTCACTCCCGACCAGGTCGGTCACTCCAGAGACGTCCAGCTCGCGGCGCACAGGCTCCTCCACCTCCGCGAAGACCATGCGCACACCTTTCCCCATCAACAACTTGCAGGTTTCGCGGAGCGTAGCGGCGGCCGAATAGTCGATGTCGTCCACCGCGGCGGCATCCACGCACAACCACGCCAGGCCCGGTCTGGCGCTCTCTACAAGCTCGAGGACCTCCTGCGAAAGGTGCTCGGCGTTTGCATAGTACATGCTGTGGTTGAAACGATAGACCATGAGGCCAGGCACCATCTGCGCATGGGTGCTGACGGGGACCATGCGGAGCTTTCCAGCAGTATCAATCTCGAGCACGGCATTCTTTGGCTTGTAGCCGTGCCTGGTGTGAACCAGGATGGATAGCACGATCGCCAGCAGGATACCTTGCTCCACGCCGACGAAAATCACCACCACGGCCGTGATCAAGGCCACCCAAAACTCCGCTGGGCGCTGCACAAAAATGTTGCGCATCCCTTTGAAATCGATGAGCTCGATGCCGATGAGGAAGACCACGCTGGAGAGCACTGCATCAGGCATGTAAGCCAGCGGTCCGGTCAGGAATAGCAGCACGATCAACACGATTGCAGCAGTGGTCAGCGAGGCGATCTGGCTCCGGCCTCCGGCGCTATCGACCATCTGCGTTTTCGTGGGGCTGCCGTTCACCACGAAAGCGCCAGTCAGGCTGGCCCCAAGGTTTGCGACGCTTAGCCCCACCAGGTCCGTGTTTTCGCTGAATGCTTCGCTATAACGAGTCGCATAAGCGCGCGACGTGGCAGCGCTCTGCGACAGGATGACGACAAACATCGAGAACGCAATCGCCAGGAGTTGTTCGAGAATACCCGCATTCAACGGAACGCCCGTAGGGGCACTGAGATGGGGCAGGCCGCCGGGCACCGTACCGAGCAGCGCGACGCCATGGGACGAGAGATTCGTCAGGTAGCTGACAATGATCGCGCCGATAACGGCGATGAGGGCGCCCGGGATCTTCTTGTTGATCCTTCTGCCGCCGACGATGATGACCAGCACGGCGATCGATATCGCCAGCGTGAATCCATTGAACTGTCCAAGCTGCTGGAGGTCGGTTAGAAACTTTTGAGCTGTACTGGATCCCCCGCCGGGGATTCCCAGGACGCCCGCGATCTGACCGATCGCTACCTGCACCCCAACACCGGTTAGAAACCCGATCAGCACGGTCCGCGACAGGAAGTCCGCGATGAAGCCGAGCTTCACCAGCCGGGCGATCAGCAGCATGATGGCTGCCAGGAGCGCCAGTATTCCAGCGTATACGACGTACTGTGGTGAGGCCGTTGCCGCAATACCGACCAATCCCGCCGCCATGATCGCTGCGGTGGCGGAGTCCGCGCCGACCACCAGATGCCGCGAGGAACCGAAGAACGCATATAGAGCCATCGGGACCAAGATGGTATACAGGCCTGTGACGACCGGCATGCCGGCGATCTTGGTGTACCCCATCACCTCGGGAATCGCCAGCGCGGCCAGGGTAACGCCGCCGACGATGTCGGCGGAGACGTGTGATCTCGTGATCGGCAGGATGCCTTCCATCAAGGCGAACCGGGCAGCGGGCTTCTTCTCAACGATGTTTGCTGTCATGTAGTTCTCCTTCCCCATCCGAGCGGATTTCGAAAGATGGGCTATGCGGAGGGCATGCTGGTTATGCCAGCTGCAGGATGGTCATCCCGAGCGCCACACCAAAACCCACTACCAAAGACAGGCCGGCCTCGCGCCCTCCATGCTCGAAAGACTCCGGGATCATGGAATCGGTCAGCATGACCAGCAAAGCGCCTGCTGCAAAGGCGTCCAGCAGAGCGCCGTTAGCGCCCGGAACCAACTCGGCGAGCCCATAACCCAGCGCGGCCGCCAGGATGCTGAGAGCGCAGACCGCCAGCCACAGGCGGGTGATCTTGCTCTTTGCCCAGCCGCTTTTGAGCATGCCGGCAGTTCCCCCCAGCCCTTGGGGGACATTGCTGATGGCAACGGCAAAGATGAAAGCCAAAGATACCTGGGGCGAGTGTGCAAGCGACAGGCCCAGCACCAGGGATTCGGGCACGCCATCCAGCATGGAACCCAGCAGGATGCCGGTACCCGAACCGCCCGCCTGGACACCATCCATCTCCATCCGATCTGCACCGCCCAGACCATCGACCCATCGGTCGGCAAAGTAGAATACCAGCGCGCCCAGGGCGATGCCCGCGCCTACGAAATATACGTTTCCCTTCTCTTCGACCAGCGCGCCCAGGACAAGCTGATAGGCAGCCGCGCTGATGATGGCGCCCGCGCCAAAGGCCATGATCAGCCCGGTCCACTTCGGATTCACCATGTTGCGGTACGCAAGGTACATGCCGATCAACAGGGTGACAGTCGCCAGCGCGCTCCACAGCATGGCTGTGATCATGGCTTATCTTCTCTCCTATGAAGTATCGGGATGGGTGTGCTGGCACCGATCCCGACGAAGTTGTTGGCCCTGCAGTAGGGCTGGAGATGCTGCCACGCGCAACCCGGAAGCACGAGAGCGCCCAGTCGGT
>DATKAF010000290.1:0-7816 GCA_035498395.1 Anaerolineales bacterium | reverse complement strand
GGCGATGATCGCAAGCAGCACCTGGATGGTCGCGTTCCCGATGAACGCCGTGCCGTTGTACGTGAAATAGAACGCCACCATGCCCATCGCCATAATGGACGGGAACGAAAGGTCGATCTCTCCCGCGATCACCACGATGGTAAGGGGGATCGCCATCATAGCGAAGAATGGGATGGTCAGCATGAACGCGTAATAGATCTGCGAGGATAGGAAGGTGCTCGGGGCCAGGATGATGAAGATCAGCCACAGGCCGAGCAGCACGCCTAGGATGCCAAGCTGGGCGCTGTACTGGCGGGCAAATTGTCGAAGATTGAACGGCACTCTGTAGTGTTTGGTGGCTTCGGGTGCGATCTGGTTGGTCTGGGAATTCATGGCATCCATCCGTCTTCCGTCGCTAGTCGAGGCTGCCCGTTTCGGCAACACGGACCATCTTGTCCATCAGATCGTTCAAGCCGATGTTCTTCGGTTGGAATTCACCGGCCACCTTCCCGCGATCGATCACCACAACGCGGTCGGCAACATTGTAGACGTGGAGGATGTTGTGGTCGATGAAGATCGCAGATTTGCCGGCTTGCTTGATGCCGTTCACAAAGTTGATCAGTTTCGTGGTCTCCTTGAGCGAGAGTCCCATCGTGGGTTCGTCCAGGATGATGATCTCAGCGTCAAAGAACAGCGCGCGGACGATGGCCACGCCTTGCTTCTCTCCGCCGGAATACATGCCGACCCGCGAGTCCGGACTGACAGCCTGGGAAGTGAAGCCCATGGACTCGGTCATCAGCCGGTGTGTTTCGTCTCTCATGCGCTGGATGTCGAGGAAGCCCCAGGAATTGCGTAGCTCGCGACCCAGGAAAATATTGCGCCACAGCGTTTGCAGTTCCGCCAGGGCGCGTTCCTGGTACACGGTCTCCACGCCCAGCTCGCGTGCTTTCGGCACCGAGAGGTGATCCACCTTCCGCCCGTTGAAAAGGATCTCCCCGGATGTCGGTCGATGATAGCCGGTGATGATCTTGATCAGAGTGGATTTTCCCGCGCCGTTATCCCCCAGCAAGCCCACCACTTCGTTCTGACCCAGTTGGAAGTTGATGTTCTCGAGCGCTCGGACCTCCCCGAAGGACTTGGATACGTTCTTGAGTTCCAGACGGTATGTTTCCATAGATCCGCTCCACGTGGGTAACCGATGGGCCGAATACTCTCGAATTATTGTTTGTCGTGACAACCGCAAGGGCTAAATGGCGAGTAGTTCCCCATGGGCCACTTAGCCCTTGCATTTCTTGCGATCGCTGACCCGTCAGGATGTCGACGTGTCAGAAAACAGGGTCCGGCCCCCTTTAGCGGATCTGCTTCGTAACGAATCCGGCTACCTGATCGACGTTGTTCTTATCGACAAAGCCGGCGCCCGTGTCGATCTGCAAGCCCGAGAAACCATATTTCTTGGCGAGGCAGAGCTGAAGAACGCCGAAGTAGCCTTGCAGGTATTGCTGCTGGTCGATGACGAGCTGGAGCCAGCCGCCCTTGATCGCGGTAACAGCATTTCCAGACATATCGAAACCGGCGGCATAGACATCACCGGGCTTCTTGCCGGCTGCCTGCAGGAAGGTCTGAATCGTGCCGGTCAGGTTGCCATGATCGGTGACGACCAGCTTGATGTCCGGGTTGGCGGAGAAGATGCCCGTAAAGACGGGAACGCCGGCGGCAGCGCTCTTGTTGGTCGCGTCGTCGATCTCCTGGTAGATCACTGTCAGTCCGGCCTTTTCAAGAGCTTCCTTCACGCCCTTGGTGCGCTCACCGCGGCCTGCCTGGGCTAGCAGCCCCCACAGGAAAGCCTTGTCCCCAGCCTTAAGGCCGGCGCGCTTGACGGCTTCCGTACCGAGAGCGTAGCCCGCCTGGTAGAGGATGGCGCCGGCATAGCCGAACCCGGCAGCAGAATACTTGGCCTGCGCATCCGGCAGCTGCGTGTTCATACTGGTCACAAAGATGCCCTGGCCCTCAGCCTGATCGATCAGCGGATCGAATGCCGTATCGCCGGGATGTCCCATGATGGCAATGCCATCGGGCTTCGTTGCCATTGCCTGTGTGAACTGGGAGGTCATCTTGGCCGGATCCCAGTCTGACCACACATACTGCACATCCGCGCCCGTGTCTGCGGCCGCCTGGACGGCGCCGTTGTAGACCACGGTCTCAAAGCCGCCGCCCGCTGTTCCACCCGGGAAGAAGACGATCTTGGTGCCGGAGCACCACTTGCCGCCTGCCGCAGCCGGTGCTGCGGGTGCAGCCGGCGCCTGGGTCGCCACAGGGGCGGGCGCGCAAGCAGCCATCACAAACGTTGCCACAACGATCAGAGACAGCAGTATCTTGGCTTTCATTTTCTCCTCAGCTTTCCTAAGTCGCGCAACAGATCAACGCACGTACCCGCTGTATTCGCCAGTGGCCTCCTTTCCGGTGGTTCGAGGATTTGAGTTCCCGAAAATGGAGCATTCCTTCCGACCTGCACTCGAGCGACGCGCGTCGCTAGTGCAATGGTATGGTCCTGACCGGTTGCTGCTTCTTGGCCCGAAACTGCCTCATCCGCTGGCCGGCGCACCTCCCTTTTTATGATCCTCCGGGCCGCGTGAGCTTTCCCGCATCACGAGCCTCGGGGATAACACAATGGACTTCGGCCTGACCCCCTCCACTCCCTGCCGTTGAGACTCGATCAGCCTGGTGATCTCCTGCACGGTGATCCGCGCCAGGTTGTATTGGTCCTGTTGGATGGTCGTGAGCGGCGGTGAGAAGAAGGCCGATTCGGCAATATCGTCGAATCCGACGACACCAAGTTCCTCGGGGACACGCGGGCCGCGCTGGCAGGAGGCGCCGAGCACGCTGAGCGCCATCTGGTCGTTCGCCACGAACACGGCGTCCATCTCCGGGTACCGCGCAAAGAGTTGCTCGGCCGCCCGGGCGCCGCTGGCGGATGACCAATCCCCCTCTGCCCAGTGATGATCGGCCGCAACCAGTCCATGCGCCTTCAGGGTGTCTCTCCATGCCGCCATGCGCTGCCGTGCTTCCCACCAATCCAATGGACCGGTGATATGCCCGATGTGGCGGTAGCCCTGCTCGATCAGGTGCCTGGTCGCTAGTTGGCCGCCCTCATAATTGTCGATCGATACGCTGGCAAGCCCTTCCCGTGCCTCCATCGTAATGAAGACCATGGGCACGTCAAGCTGCACCGGCAGCGAACCGAACGGTCTCCGATTCTCGCCGACCTCCGGCACCGCCCAGATCACCCCGTCGACATGGCGCGATACGAGTGCGTTGAAGATCGGCAACACGTCCTCGGTATCAAACCGCGGAAGCTCTTTCAGGAGCAACGCATAGCCCGCTTGCTCGGCTGTCTCTGCGATACCGTTCAGCGCCCGGGAAGGGCCGGTATGCTTCAGACCGGCTGTCACGACCCCCAGTGTGTAGCTGCGCTGCTGGATCAGGCTGCGCGCCAGGGCGCTCGGCTGGTAGCGCATCCGCTGGATAACGTCCTGGACGCGCTCGCGTGTCTCCGGGGCTACATCGGGGCGGCCGTTGATCACCCGCGAGACCGTCTGGGTGGAAACCCCGGCTTCTGAAGCCACCTGCTTTATGGTTACTCGCGAAAGGGAGGAACTCATTGTCGCATTCCCGTTATCGTTCCCGTTATCGATAACATCTTAGCACCATTGATATACCGAGTCAAGCTTCGCCACCATCGAAGGGAAAAAAGGCTGCCTGGTGTGGATGCAGTTCCTGCTAAGCGGGGATAACTATCCGGCAGACCGTCGCTAGGCAGAAAAAAGGCCCCCTCTCGGATGCCGCACCCCATCTTTGCCGGATTAGGAAAGGTTGGCGCTGCGTGCGCACGTCGCGGCGCGGTCGGATACAATAATGGAGCGAAACCATTCTGGGAGTAACGGCCTATGACACCGACACCGGGCGATGCCAATAGCGAAATGTGGCGCAAGGTTCTCACCGGAGGCGAACCGGCCGCCGGGCGCGTGTTCCATTTCTTGAGAAGGCTTCCCTCCAACCCGCGCTGCCAATCATGCAACGCACCCTTTGAAGGATTGGGGGCTCCGATCATGCGCGCCATGGGCAGGGGCCGCTCGCGCAAGAATCCACGCTATTGCACATACTGCGAAAAGACCTTGCTGGAATACCAGGGGGGCGCGGAGATCGAGCTGACCATGTTGTTCGTGGACGTGCGCGGCTCGACCACCATTGCCGAAAAGATGAACCCTACCGATTTCAGCCGGCTTATGAACCACTTCTACGAATCCGCCATCGATGTGCTGATCCACGCCGATGCTGCGATCGACAAACTGGTCGGCGACGAAGTGACGGCCTTGTTCTTCCCGGGCTTTGCCGGGCAGGAACATGCCCGCCGCGCGATCGATGCAGCGCAGGAATTGCTGCGCGCGACCGGCTACAAGGATCGAAACGGCCCCTGGATACCCATCGGTGTCGGCGTTCATACGGGCATTGCCTGGGTCGGCGCCATCGGCGGTGCGGACGGGAAGGTTGATTTCACCGCGTTGGGCGACAATGTGAACACCACTGCGCGCCTGGCATCCAGATCTGCTTCGGGGGAAATACTGGTCACAGAAGCGGCCTGTCTCGCCGCCCATATGGATGTGGCCGTCCTGGAACGACGTGAACTGGAGCTCAAGGGCAAGAACGAGACCGTGAATGTGCGCGTGATGCACGTAAACTGAGGATCAATGTGGAGGAAGCAGCGGCATGTCAATAACCGAAACGCCCTGGATCTGGGCCTGGGAGTGGTGGGGAACGCTCGTCGCCCTCAATGCCATCCAATTGATCATTGGCATCTTTCTATTCATGCGTTCCCGGAAGGATAAGAATCCCGCTGACGCCGTGTACCTGCGGATCATGCGGACGATGGGCCTCGTCTTCGTGGCCATGGCCTTTTATCGCTCCATGTTCGTATCGAGCTATCTCGAGCAACTGGCATGGTTCGATTCAGTGCTGAATAGCTCCCTCGGCATCCGCTGTCTCGCCATCGCTGCCGAGCTTTCCTTCGCCGGTCTGATCGCCAAGACCCTGCTCCGCATGAACCGGGATATCCCGGAGCTTATTAACCCAAAGAACAGGCTAACCGCGTTCCTGCAGACCAAAACGCCCATCATCCTTTTTGCATGCATCTGCATTGCCAATGTCTTTGCGACGGCTGCCACGATCACGAAGGTGGACTTGCTCTTCGCTCTGGAAGAGACGTTCTGGGGCATCGGATTCCTGTCCATTATCCCGATGCTGATCATCAGCCTGCGCAAGTTAGGGGCATATCGAAGGACCCCCACGTGGGATGCTGCACGGCCGTTCAGGATCGCGCTCATCTGGATCATGGTCTTCAGTATTGGATACGCATTGTTTGAATGGGGTTTCAATCTGCCGATCGTGTATTGGCCGCAGGCGATTACCCAGCTGCAAATGTCAAACCCCGTGCCTGCCTTCCAATTCGGCGCCCAGGCAGTTCGCAACGCGTTCCTGATCGTACACGAGACGAAGGACCTTCAGGCCTGGGGAGGCATGGGCTTTGTCGTCTGGCATACAGGCTACTTTACCATTTGCGTGTGGATCGTCCTGTTCTTGATGACCGGCCCGCGCTTGGTGCAGGCTCTCAACGCCGCCTCAGAGCGGGTGGCAGCCCCGCTTTCTCACCAACCCGACAAGATCAAGACTCCCCTCACATAGCTGACCCGAATGGTTGGGTAGCCGCCCTAGCCTCTTGCCATCGGCAGATTCGACCCGCAGTACGGGCAGTCCGCCGACTGAGGTCCCGTCCATCGCACCTCGTGACCCTTGAGCGGGCCGCCGCATCTCGGACAGACTTCCGGCAACAGCTCGGCGCGGTGCTCAGGCAGCGGCGCGGGTACGACCGGTTCCACGGGCGAGGCCGTTACCGGGGATACCGGTCCGGCCGTTGTCTCAGCCTCGAAGGCCTGCGGTGCGAACATCTTCAGCAGCGCCTCGACCACCAGGCTGATCGCGATCAGGACAAGAATACCCGGCCACCACCAGCCTTTCAGCGCGATGATCGCCAGCCCGATCAGCCAGACCGCCGTGTGCAAGTTGCCCCACGGACCCGCCAGTTTACGCTTCTCTTGCTTCTCGCCCATGATTGCTCAGCCTCGCTTGCAATATGCGGGCTGCGTTGCGGCGGGTGCAGCAACCCTCGGCGCGCAGGCAGCCAGCAGCAGAAAGATGAGTACACAGATGTCGCGGAAGAAACGGATCTTCACAAGATCGGATTTGACCACAGATGCATGCAGGTGCACATGGGGTTTCGACGATCTGCCTTGCCGAGTTCCGATCCAATTCATCTGCGTTCATTTGTGGTTTCTGGCTGAGAGCTGATGGCTGACAGCCGATGGATAAAAGCGAGTCTATTCTACTCTGACATTCTCCGCAGGGCAGGTTTTCAGAGCAACCATGCACGTCCGCCAACGCTATGATGGCTGCTGGCCTCGAGGGACAGCGACAAGTCATGACAAAGATCAGTTGACTATTGCTCTTGATGCGCGATAATAACTTGGATCCGCTTGGATGGGAGGGAGTCGCACGCTGCCGGATCAGTCTCGACAGGAGTTAAAAGATGAAGATTCTCGTTTTTGGCACCGGTGTCATCGGCTCGATCTACGGCTATGTGTTGGGCCAGGCTGGTAATCAGATCAGCCATTTTGTGCGGCCCGGAAAGGCAGCATCACTGGCGAAGGGTATCAGCGTTCACCTCCTGGATGGAAGGACGAAGAAGCCTGGCGAGATCTCCGTCTTGTATCAGCCGAAAACCGTCGAGGATTTCTCCCCCGCCGATGCTTACGATCTGGTCATCGTTAGTGTTCGGCACTATCAGCTTGAATCCGTGCTCTCGGTCCTCGAAGACCGCATCGGCTCCTCGGACTTGTTGATCTTCAATGGGAATTGGGATGGCTTGCAGGGGTTGGATAAGTATCTCCCTCGTTCGAGATACTTGTGGGGATACCCGGTTGCGGGCGGCGGCTACAAGGCCGGTACACTGGACGCCGCGCTGCTGGACAATGTCATCCTGGGTGAGCTGGACGGGAAGAGCACACCGCGGCTGGCGAGCGTGAGTCAACTCTTCGAGAAGGCGGGCCTGAAACCCGAGGTCCAGCCCAACATTCTGCATTGGTTGTGGGTGCACTTTGCCTTCAATTGCGGTTTGATCGCAGCTGCGTTCAAAGCAGGCGGTCCGGATGAACTGCTGGACAGCGTTCCGCGCCTCCACGACGGCATCCTGGCCGGCCGTGATACGCTCGCCGTGTGTGCCGCACGGGGCGTGGACGTCAAATCCTTCGAGGACGCGAGGGCGTTCTATCAGCTCGCCTGGCTCGGCGCCTTCGGTTTCTGGACAATCATGAGATCCAACCATCCCGCCCGAAAGATCGTGGAAACGCATACGGCGGTGGATGAATTGCAGCGGATGTATATGGATGTCTTAAAGACAGGCGAAGAATTAAAAATCCCCATGCCGCATTATCGCGCATTGAAAGAGTATGTGGAACACCCGCGCCTCAAGGGACAAACCAACATCTAAGGAAGGAGGACCATGTACTTCTGGGCTGTTGCTCTGCTCATGTTCATTCTCCCAATGCTCTTTATCGGCGTGGAGGCGTACTTCCTTGGAAGGTCGGCAGGCCTCCTGGCGCTCATCGGAAAGTGGTTCGTGTTCTGGGTCGTCGGCATTCGGCTCTTTACGGCCGGCTTGCGCCAGGCGATTCAACCCCGCTTCACCGCCGAAGACATCTTTGGTATCAAGAGCGGCGAGGCGTTTATC
>DATKAF010000289.1:0-2428 GCA_035498395.1 Anaerolineales bacterium | reverse complement strand
GCCGGAAGCCCCTACGTTCAGGTTGTCGTGGGGACCGGCGCCGACTAAGCCTCCCCACCAGTTAGCCGCCAGGTTGACCTGTGTCTGAAGTGAATAGGAATTGGTGATGGACGCCACATCGAGAAAGAAGGGGGTATCGCCGTACCGGAGCTTGACGAGGTTCATCAACATCTGGCGCTGCCACGAATCGGTCACGGCGCGATCGTAATCGAAGCGGTCGCGGCCGATGGAGCCGGGCCCCATGCTGGCGCACCCGGAAATGAGTAGCGCCAGCAGGAGCAGGGCGGCACTACTGCGCGTGAATCTTATTCTTGTCATGGTATTCCTCCCTCAGTGGTCATTCGGACCTCCTGCATTGCATACTTCTGATTGCCGTGCAGCAACCATCATCTGATGCGCTTCTACTTTCCGAGGTGGTCAAGCGCGTTCCGCAGCGGCGCGCTGGAAACCTTGATCATTCCCGTGAGCGGGGAGTTCATCTCCAGTATGAGAAAGATTGCGCCCGATACCGACACCGCGCAGACGAGCAATACCGTGATTACCGTCGCATTGCGGGGGGCCAGCATGCCAAAGCTGACAAAGAGCATGGTAAGCCAGAAGAGCAGCACGATCAGAAATGCTTCCGGGAGCGAGCCCTGGGTCTGCTCGATGAGCAGCCAGCGTGCATGCGTCAGTTCAGCGGCGATCTGAAGGGCCTGCGCCTGAAGCAGGCGCTGGGAATTGTCCCGCGGCGACAGCTCCCGCAGTTTTTCTTGAATCCGGTCGATGTCGGCCGTAACCTCAGCGCTGTCCACGCGTCCCTGACCGGCCTTTTCTTCAGGCCAGGTCCGTCCGATAGCGGTGGCGACGCCGCCACGCAGCAGGTCGCGGGCCTCTTTCGTTTCCGGCCCGTATTTGGCCAGTACCCGGTCCAGCACGATGATCTTCGCGCTGGCCTGGGTAAGCTCGGAGTTCATCGTATCCAGTGAACTAAACGCAGAGCTGACCAGCAGGCCGAGGACGAGAGCAGCCAGGGTGGCGATCAGCCCGGCCCCCAGTTTCACGACATCCTTAGCTTCCCCGGTCAGATGGTGCTCGGGCAAAAAAGCCCTGAGGAGCAGGCCGAGCAGCGCTCCGCCAAAGATGAACGCACAAGCGATCGAAGCAATTGTGATCGAACTCACGATTAGTCTCTCCAAAATTCTCTAGCAGGCTGTTAGTGTGAAGCACGGTCTGTCCGAAATATCCGCACCTCGTCTCAGGGTGCGGGCACCACGATGTAGAAGACGCCATTCGCGCCGAAGGAGGGCTTGAACCACGTATTGCCGCACAGGTAGTACGTTGTGCCTTGGATGTTGGGGGTGGCGCAGCCGGGAGGGAGCACTGGGTAGCTTGCTCCCATTGCGTACGCGGTAGCTGCGGTGGCGCCTGCGGCAACCCCCGCGTTGTAGGCGGCGGCCGTGTTGGCGCTTCCCGCAGCCACACCGGCGCTGTAAGCGCTGGAAGTTGACGCCGCGTTATTCGACGATGTAACCGCAGCGCCGACCGCCATGCCGACAGCGGCGCCTGCGACTGCGGCTGCAGCGGTGTTGCCGGAACTGCAGTTGTAGCACGCGGGGTAGTAGGGATGGGCCGCATACGCCGGGTGGTATACAGGGTAGGCTGCTGCTGGTGGATGATATACTGCAGCTCCCGATGGGTAGGTGTGGACCGCGCCCGCTCCGTAAGCTCCGGCGGTGCTGCCGCCATATACATTGGTGTGTTCCGTGCCTCCTCCATATGCATGCGCCGTGCTGCCGCCGTAGGCATTGGTGTGCTCCGTCCCCTCGCCGTAGGCATGGGACGTGCTCCCGCCGTAGCGGTTGGAATGACTCGTCTCCCCCGCGCTATGGGACATACTGCCGCCCCGGCCTCCGTGGAAGGAAAACGCCCCAGCCTGGTGAAGCGGAAGTAAAACCGCCAAGAGACATGCCAAGCAGATGATGATTCTTCTATTGTTCATGGTAGATCACCTCGTTGTCACTTCGTTTTGGCCGGTTTGACCTTCTTTGCCGTGGGCTTTTGGCCCGTCATGGGTTGCAGGTCCGGCCGATTGAATGGTATGTGCGGCGCGCTGACCGCTTTTGCCGACTCGAAGGCGTCCGCCGGGAAGGAGCGGTCGAGTTCCCAGTTGGAGTATTCCACCTGGAAGCGGAGCGCCAACGGGTCGTCGAGGTACATGACGCGGATCATCCTCGGCAGGTGGTCGTCAGCGCCGATCCATACCTGGGCGAATGCCGTGTCGCTCCCCAATGCCACCATGTCTGTCGTTGTCCCGCCGATCACATGGGATTGGCCGATATAGAAGGCAACCTTCAATCGGGGTTCGAGTGCCTTGAAGGGGTCGGGGGCGATCAGGTCGCCAAACGGGAAGCTGATGGCCGCCAGTCGGTGTGCTTCCGCAAGCATC
>DATKAF010000288.1:0-3446 GCA_035498395.1 Anaerolineales bacterium | reverse complement strand
GCGGTCGATCGTGAGCTGACCGTCCCGCAGGTGCAGTTCGACTCCGTATTGCGAGCGACCGATTCGCACGTGGATTATGGCGGCAAAGGCTTCAACGTCTCACGCATGCTCCGGCAGCTAGGCACCTCGAGCATCGCACTTGGATTCGTCGGAGGACGCGCCGGAGAGCTTTTAAAAGACGGGCTGGACGCTCTGGGCATCCCCACAGACCTTATGTGGGTGGCGGGTGAAACCCGCACCAACGTGAGCATCGTGACCGAGGCGCATGACCGTTATATCAAGGTCAATGAGCCCGGCCCGCTGATCGATGCCGCTAAGCAACAGGAGCTGATCGAGAAGGTCAGATCGCTGGTCAGGGCCGCTGATTGGTGGGTACTTTCAGGCAGCCTTCCGCCGGGCGTTCCGCCGGACTATTACGCCCGGTTGGTGCAGCTCATCCAGGCAGACGGCGCCCGCGCCATCGTGGACACTAGCGGTGAGGCGCTCCGGCTGGCCTGTGCCGAGAAGGCCTATATGGTGAAGCCAAACGCGGAGGAAGCGCAGGTGCTTTCCGGGCTGCGGGTGAACACGCCTGGAGAGGCCGCCTCTGCCGCTCAAGCCATTCGCGGCAGGGGCGCCGGGATTGCTGTCATTTCGATGGGGAGAGATGGTGCGGTATTCAGCGGTCCAGAGGGAGCCTTCGTGGCGCGTGCGCCATCCATCGAAGAGAAGAATCCCATCGGCGCCGGCGATGCGTTGGTCGGCGGGTTGGTCTGGGGGATGGCGCGGGGCCTTCCGATGAAGGATGCACTCCGGTGGGGTGTGGCCAGCGGTGCCGCAGCCGCCAGCCTGCCCGGCACAGAGGTCGGTTCAATGGCGCTGATCGAGAGACTGTATTCGCAAGTCGGACATGAGGACCTGTGAAGGTTGCCGTTCGCCTGCGGTACTTGGCCTACTGTCTCCAGCCCGCGTGAATGGCGCGCAGCGCATTCCCGCCAAGGATCTTCTTGATACGTGCCTCACTGTGCCCGTCCACGACGAGGCGCTGCGTGAGCCGCGGCATCTGGGATGCATTGTCGAGGTCGTCGGGCGGCGTCGTGAAGCCATCGAAGTCCGTGCCCAGGCCAACCACGTCCTCGCCGCCCATGTCGATCAGGTATTGGATGTGGCGCGAGATGAAGTTGATGCCTTGCCCGCTTTCCTTCGGCATCAGCCAGTAGGGCATAAAGATCACGCCGATCACGCCCCCGTCCCGGGCGATGCGCTGGATCTCCCGGTCGGTCAGGTTATAGGGCGAAGGGTCGAGTTCGTACGCGCCTACGTGCGTTGCCAGTAGCGGCACGTGCCGGCCGCTGGCGTCCGCGATATCGTAGATCTCCTGCCGCGCGGTGGGCGTGCAATGCGACAGATCGATCAGCATCCCCATCTCGATCATGCGCTCCACAACATGCCTCCCGAGATCGGTCAACCCCAAGGTAAGGTCGCGCCAGAGGGTAGGGTGGACGGAGAGCCGGGCGATATCTTCCGGGAACGGGTAGCAGGGATGGACAACACGGTTTGGATAGAAGTGCGCCAGGGTGATGCAGCCAACACCGCAGTCGTGGAGCTCCTCGAGATGGTACATTACCTCGTCGTCGCCGGCGCCGGGGCCGCCCAGGCTGTGCGCGCCCTCAATGGCGTGGATGACCGCGATGGGCCGCTGCCCCTTGGGCTGGCTGAGAATGCTGTCCAGGTCGGAGACGGACGCTGCCATCTTGACGGGGGCCAGCGGGTTTGGGTCTGCGACCGCGCGTTCCATGTCTGCCATCAGGCGGCGTGTCGCAGCATACGGCTGGGCGCGCATCAGCTTGCCCCAGATATCGGGGCGCAGGAATCGGAATAGCCGCACGATGGGGAAATCCCGGAGGATGCCGTGCTCCGGCACGTACAAGACCGATAAGATAGCGTCATAGCCGCCGTCGTGCAGGCGCGGAAAGCTGGCCCGGACGCTCATCGGGTTGGCGTGAAACGTGCGGTTGATCACATAGCGCAGGCCGAGATTGCGATTGAACAGTTGCTGCTGCATGGACGGATGCACATGCAGGTCAATGATCGTAGCTTCCATGTGTATTCGCTTCCAGTCTAAGGTTGGCATGGAAACACTCCAATAAGAGGCGGGCGCGGGCCGCGGCCGCTATGGCTACCAGTTTAATGATTATTGGGGAAAAAGCAACAGGCTATTCGCCTATTGCTAGTATCGGGGTCAATAATCCTTCCCGGCTCACGTCGATGAGCTCCGAGGCAGCGGCTCTGATGCCCTCCGGGGCGGTGGATGGGGCGAAGGACCGCGCTGCCATCCGGAAGAGAGGCAGGTCGTTCTCGCCATCGCCGGCCGCGAACACCGGTCGGCCCGCCAACCCCAGTTCTTGGAGCAGCTCCACGATCCCGCTGGCCTTGTCGATGCCCTTTTTGGTTAGCTCCAACACGGTGGGCAGGCTGAGGGCTGATTCAACCGGGAAATCGGCCGCGGCGCGGGCGAGCTCTGCCAACGCTGAGGGGGAATCAGACACGCACATGATCTTGCTGAACCGCATACCGCCACGGCACTCCGCCAGCGGCTGCAGGGTGAAATCGAAGCCCGCGGCCATGGCATCCGAGAGCGGGTTGGGCCACTGCGCCAGAATGTCGGCTTCGCTGAGGAACCAGAAGGTGATGTGCCGGAATTGCATAGCCAGCTCAATCAGCCCCTCCTGGACAGCCTGCTCGAAGGGGTGATACGCAAGGAGCGATTCATTCCCTCCCAGCAGCAGGGAGCCGTTGAGAAGGACGAGCGGGAGGGGGATGCATCCGGTGCGGAAGAGGCCGTTGCGCGCGAACGCGCGGCGCAGCGACTGCACCGGGCGACCGGTGCACGGGATGAATAGTGACGGACGCTGCAGTGAACCGAGGATGGCTGCATCGTTCGGATGAATGTTACCGTCCTGATCCAGCAGGGTGCCGTCCATGTCGAAACAGACGATACGACACTCCTGTGGCAGCCTTGCCGGGGCATCGGTGGGGTTCTCATGGGGCATGATAGTCTTTATAGTCATCGGATGATGCGTGAATTCTATCAGGTGAGCCCATATCAGAAGCGCGATCCTTGCCAAGGCTCACCTATGTGAATATAATGTCAAGTAGGTGAACGGCGATGAACTCCCGGTCTGGACCCCATAGCTGCCTAACGACCGGCGTGTTCTCCGCCTGAATCTCAGGATGAGTTGGCCCGGCTAAGCGCGCGATCGCTTCTCAGCAGGTAGGAACCATGCGGCACAATCATTCACCGGAAGACCGCCAGAACTTGCTGGCGGATGTAGCCGAGATGTACTACCTTGAGGACAAGGATCAGGCCGAGATCGCGCGGGCGATCGGCCTGACGCGCTCGATGGTGTCGCGCATGCTCAAAGAGGCGCGGCAGAAAGGCATCGTCGAGGCGCGCGTGCATCGCA
>DATKAF010000287.1:0-15322 GCA_035498395.1 Anaerolineales bacterium | reverse complement strand
TGCACCTGGGGCACAGGCTACAAGGTGGTCTATGCGGGATATAACGATCAGATGTCCGGGCAAGCGCAGCCGCTCAACGGTGTGATCGGACCCGGACAGGAGGTCGAGATCTCGGTCCAGTTCAAGGCGCCTACGAAGGCCGGAGAGTATGTGAGCGCCTGGACGATGCAGAATGCGAATGGCATCAGATTCTTCGGACTCGGAGCCAAGCCGCTGTATGTAAAGATCGTGGTGAAACTCTAGGCTCGTGAGCACGCCGCTCAAACAATTGATCTTGCAGGAAGCGCGCCGGCTGGGATTCGTCCTTGCCGGCGTTACGACTCCCGAGCCCCCGCCTCACCTCTCGACGTTCGAGAGCTGGCTGGCGCAGAAGCGCAACGCCACGATGGAATACCTTGCCGCCGAGCAAGCCCGCGCACGCCGTGCCGACCCGCGCCTGATCCTCCCCGGGTGCAGGTCCATCCTGGCGCTGGCTGTGCCGTACTCAAAGCCAACCGGAACCGCCGCAAGCGGAGCGCGCGGCCGCGTCGCCGCTTACGCCTGGGGTGATGATTATCACGATGTGCTGCCCAAACGGCTGCAAGCGCTGGTGAGGTTCATCGAGGCGCAGGTAGGACATCCGGTTGGCAATCGCTGGTATACAGACACAGGCCCCATCCTGGAGCGCGACCTGGCGCAGCGCGCCGGAATCGGCTGGATCGGCAAGAACACCTGCCTGATCCATCCGAAGCACGGCTCGTATTTCCTACTGGCCGAGATATTGCTCGATCTGGATTTGGAGCCGGACACGCCGTTCTCGACCGACCACTGCGGTACGTGCACCCGCTGCATCGAGGCCTGCCCGACAGATTGCATCCTCCCCGACCGCACGCTGGACGCGGGCCGCTGCATCTCCTACCTGACCATCGAGCGGAAGGACGGCATCCCTGCGGAGCTGCGGACGCAAATGGGCGATTGGATCTTCGGCTGCGACATTTGCCAGGCCGTCTGCCCGTGGAACCGCTTCGCGGAGGCGGAGGGCGACCCTGCCTTCCGGGGTGAGGCTGCGACCCGCCAGCCAGAGCTCATCTCCGAGCTGCGGATCACGCCTGCGGAGTTCAACAGCAGATTCAAGCACAGCCCCATCCGCCGTGCGAAGCGCCGCGGTTACCTGCGCAATCTGGCCGTTGCGTTGGGCAACACCGGCAGCCGCGAGAGCCTGCCCGCATTGGAAGAACTAGCCAATGACGCCGAGCCTCTGGTGCGCGAACATGCGGCGTGGGCGATGGGACAGATCATGGATGATGGTTAATGGCTCATGACTGCAATCCATGATCTATTCTCCGTGAACCACTTATCCACGAACCATTCCCGATTTCCCATTTCCGATTTCCTATCCTCACCCTGACCTTGTTCCTAGGACAATCCTCCATGCAAAGCCTCCTGATCGCAACCAACAACAAGGGCAAGATGGCAGAGATGCAGGCGCTGCTCGCCGGGCTGTCCGCCGGGCTCGTCACACCGGCGCAGTGCGGTATCGAGCTGGAGGTTAATGAAGACGGCAAGACGTACGCCGAGAACGCGCAGAAGAAAGCCATGGCCTTTGCTCGCATCAGCGGCCTGATCTCGCTCGCCGACGACTCCGGGCTGGAAGTGGATGCGCTGGACGGCGCGCCGGGGCTTCACTCGCATCGCTACGTACCCGCGCCCGGAGCGACGGATGCGGACCGGCGCCGCTACCTGCTGGGCAACCTCGCAGGCAAAGCGCGTCCGTGGCCTGCCCGGTTCCGCGCCGCCATTGCTATCGCGGTCCCCGGCGGTTCCGTGCAGGTCATTGAAGGCGAATGCAGGGGCGAGATCATCCCCGAGGAGCGCGGCAGCAGCGGCTTCGGTTATGACCCGATCTTCTTCATCCCCGAAATGGGCAAGACCATGGCCGAGCTTGAGATGGACGAGAAGAACCGCATCAGCCACCGCGCCCGGGCCGTCATGAAAGCGCGCCCGATCCTGGAGACGCTATTCCGCGAGGCCTGAACAGTCGTTTTACACCAACGGTTCGAGTAGTTAGGCTTCCTTGCGTAAGCCTTCTGGAAAGGCGCACGTGCGTTCCCGGATGGGTGAATTTCTCCCATCAACCCAGTTGGGTATGGTATGCCACGCCCGGCGGCGTGCATACCATACCCAACTGGTTGTCTTCTTCAAGCTGGTTTCTTTATTGTCTCTTTATAGTATCTTCAACGAGCAAAATGAAACAGTTGCCCATGCAAAATGCAACAGTTGGTCGTGCAAAATGCAACACTTCGGTCGCGCATGATGCAATAGTTCCCTGCTTCAAGCAGGCGATCCGGGTGTCGGGCACTAGATCCCGGGCAGGTAGTGAACGCTTTGCAGGAAGTCGTCCAGTAAGGCAGCTATTCGCTCGGGCTGCTCCAGCATGACCATGTGCCCGGCAGCGGGTACCACTTCGAGCCGGGAGCCCTGGATCTGCCAGCTGAGAGCCCTGCCGCGCCCCACCGGCACCATGCGGTCTTCCGCGCCGAACAGGATCAGTGTGGGTATGGTCACATAAGCGGAGGCGGCCGTGACGTCGAAGGCGTCGCATGCCAGGAAGTCCCCGTAGAGCACGGATGCGCGCGTGTCCAGCATGCGGCGTTCCGCGAGCTCCTTCAAGCGCGAGCTGGTTTCGGCCGCGAACGAGTTCTCGACGACAAGGTGCAGCGTGTCCGCCGTCTTGGATGGATCGGATGCCAGGCGCAGCAGCTCCGGGCTGACGGTCAGCCTTGCCGCGCTGCCCAGCAGGCCGATAGCCAGGACGCGCTCCGGCGACTGAATGGCTGCTTGCAGCGCGGTGGCGCCGCCCATTGAGTGCCCGATGAGCACAGCCTTGTTCAGCTTCAGCGCATCGACGAAGTCTACTACCGAGGCTGCGTAGTCTTCGATGCGATGGTGCCCCACGCCCTGCGACTTGCCGTGCCCGGGCAGGTCAACCGCCAGGATGCGCCCGCCGGGCAGCCGGCGGACTCCGGGAGGCCAGGACAGGTGATTCCCGCCCGCGCCGTGGATGAGCACGACGGGCGGGCGCGTCAGATCCCCCGCCCCGTGAGCGAAATAGTAGAGACCGGCAGCGGTTGGCATGGGTGGTGCGAGTGGATAGTCCCTGGTTAGCTAGCGGGATTTGGCGTGCTGCAGGCGATCCGCGGCCTCTTCGGTCAGCGGCAGGTACACAGAAACCTTGGTTCCCTTGCCGGGGGTGGATTGCAGGTTCAATATGCCGTTCACCAGCTCGGCGCGCTCGCGCAGGTTGATCATGCCCAGGCTGGAACGCTTATCGTACGCCCGGCTCACCGCGTTCACGTCGAAGCCAACGCCGTCGTCCTCCACCTCAAGCACCGCCATGCCCTGCTCCATGGGCCGCAGGCGGACCCAGATGTTCGTGGCGCTGGCATGCTTGCGGGCGTTGGTTACGGCTTCCTCCATGATATAGAAGACGACGCCCTGCTTGCCAATATCGAGCTGCGATTCGATCTCCGGGCTGATATCGACAACCACATGCTGGCCGAAGGTCTCGCGCATCTTGTCCGCCATGGCCTTGAGCGCCGCGGTCAGCCCCTGCGACTCGAGGATCAGTGGGCGCAACGTGAACAGCATGTGGCGGATCTCCTTGCTGGTGCGGTGCGCCAACTCCTCGATCTTGACCAACTCCTCGCCGGCCTTCTCGGGATCCCGTTCCAGGATGCGGCGCGCGATGTTGAGCCGCATCGCCATGGCGGCGACGGACTGCGTGGGGCCGTCGTGCAGGTCACGCGCCAGCTTCTTGCGCGCCTCTTCGTGCACTTCAATCATGCGCTCTTTCTCTTCGACCAGGTCCTGGTAGAGCCGCGCGTTCTGGATGGCGACCACGGCCTGCCGCCCGATGATATCCAGCATATCGCGGCGGACGGGGGTGAAGTAATCGGGGTCAGGGTGCGCGTACAGCATCGCGCCGTACACGTTGAAGCCGCTACGCAGCGGGAAACAATAGGCGGAAGTGCAGGCCCGCAGGGCGATCAGCCGCCCGAGTTCCGGATCGTAACCGATGTCCCTGCTCAGGATCGGCTCGCCGTCGTCGAACACCTTGCGCAGGATGCCCTCGTTGCCTTCCAGCGCGGCGCGCATGTCGGCGCTGGTGAACCGGCGCGCCGAGCCGACGCGCAGCTGGCCTCCGCGGAACAGCATCACGGCGCTGACCAGCGGATCGCCGCCATGATCTTCGCTGTTCGGGTCGAGCATGTTATAGCCGATGTCCAGCGCGGTATCGAGCACGCGCCGGTAGGAAAGGGTGGCTGTGAGGGTGGAGGTCAGCTCGTAGATGGCGCTCAACCGCTCGCTGTGGATCTGGCGGCGGTGTTCTTCCGCGTCGAGCCATGCCTGCCGCTTTGCACGCAGCCGTTTGATGAACTGCCCGCCCAGCACGCCAAAGACGAGACCCAGCAACAGAGTGCCCAGGATCCAGAAGAAGGTCGCGGATGTACGCTCTACGATGTACAGTTGCGAAGAAACGAAGGCCAGCAGCGAGGCCGCGCCCGCGGCCAGGATGGCGCCGTTCAGCTCAAAATAGATGGCCCCGGTCAGGATGGGCAGCAAGCCCGACCAGGAGGCCGGTCCCGCAAGCCCGCCCTGCACCCAGAAGAACAGGCCGCTGCACAGCATATCGGCAGCCAGGTTGATGTGCCGGTGATACGGCAGGCGCTTGTTGAGGCTGGCCAGGATCGTCATGCCCAGGTTCCAGGCCGTCATCAGGGCCAGCGGCCACGCATTCGCAGGCTGCAGCGCACCCCCCAGCGCGAGCGACACGACCAGCCCCAGCATGACAGCCCAACGCAGCGAAATGGCGAACCAGTCTGCTGCGTAGGGAGTCTCGAAGGTACGCATGTTCTTATGATAATGGGGAAAACGGGTCGGTACGCATGGAGCGCCTTACAGGCAAATTACACCTTTGTACTCTGGTGCACACGCGAGCCTTCTGCATGCCGCCGGCTATACCGCGTAACCCATGCGGGACAAATACGGACCCAGCCTGCTCGCCAGGGTCTGCTGCTGCTCCTCCGAATAGGCTTGCCGGAACCGCCCGATCTGACCCTTGAAAAAGTGCGTTCCCTGCTGCCCTTCGGCATTCCCGGGCTGATAACCATCCACTACCTTCCGGACCTCCGGGCGGTCCGCGTCGAGCTTCAGGTACTTCACCACCCGCTCCGCCTCCGCTGGATAGTCCGTCAGCAGGTCCTCGTAGCGCGAGACCAGCACATGCCTCTCGCGCACCCAGGCTTCCCAGATATGGACGTAGTCTGTAATGAAATCGAGCGTCTCATCGAAATCGGTCAGATGGGAGAAGGCGTTCGGACGTCCCTTACTCGTCGCCCTCTGCCCAAAGTTGTAAGCCGAGAGCATCGCATCCCGCGGATCGCGGTAGATATAGGTAATGCGTAAAAGTCCGAGCCGCGACAGGAGCCGTGAAGATACCGTGGGCCCGGAGTGCGCCTTAATGACGAAGGTATTGCCCAGCAGCGCCGGAAGACTAACCATCGCCAGCCGCCGCGGCGACAGCACGCCGATATTGCAGTTGACTTCCGTCAGGATACCCTGCAAGTGGTAGCGGGCACGGATGTCGCGCGCATCGGCGCAGCCTGTTGTCTGCATCAGGTCGTGAACCAGGTTGTAGTGCCAGCCGGAACCGGCACGCGGCATGCCCACACACAGCACGATCATGAGATGAGTCCATCCATTAGATACTTTAGCTAATAGAGTGTCATTGCGAGGAGCAGAGGGGGTTGTTTCACAGCCCGCCGAGCGTTGTACGTTGCTTCTTAGTATAACAGCAGCATCAAGCCGTCCCCGGCGCTGCCGCGGCTTGCTCATGCACCGGCCTCAGCAGAGCCGCGCCGGATAATCCGACCAGCATCCCCAGGTTGACCCACAGGTCCGGGATGGCCAGTGAATCCTGCGTGAGGTTGTAGAAGATCAGGGCCAGCCAGGTGAAGACCGCCGCAATGCCAAGGTATTGGCCGAGCGCGGTTCTGCCGCGCAAGGCAATGAGCGCATCCCCAAGCAGCGAGAATTGGAACGCCGCGAAGAGGAAGAATCCCATCAGGCCGGTCTCCGCCAGCAGCCGGACATACAGGTTCTTCGGATTGGGATACAGGTTGTTATCCGGGTTTAATTGGCGTGCGATGTCGGGCACGGTCGTCAGCGCCCAATCCGGCAGGTGGTTGTAGATGTAGAAGCCGCTTGCGCCGAGGCCGACTCCGGTCCAGGGGTGCTCGCCGTAGGCGCCCAGCGCGCCGTAGATATACGCGGCACGCGAGCCTGCCGAATTCTGGATCAGGAAATCGGTGAATGTCTCCGCTCGCGTCTGCCACAGCCGGGCGATATAGCCTTTCTGCGCCAGGAACAGCAGGGCGCCTGCCGCCGCCGCGACGATGACGAAGGCAACGGCCGCTCTCCAGATGAGATCCCGCCCGCCGCGCAGGCCGGAGGCAAACCACGCCCATGCCGCGCGCATCTGGCTGCGCCCGACCAGTAGAAATGTCAATATCGTGGTGAGGCCGACAGTCAGCAGCCCACCGCGGGAGAAGGTTGCAAGCAAGAGGCCGCCGGCGCAAAGCAGCAGCACCGGCTCGACCCACTTGAACCGTGTGATGTACTGCCGCGTGAGCAGCCAGGCAAACAGCCACGGCAGGTACAGCGTGGAGATCTGCCCTGCCAGCCACGACGGCTCATAGGCAAGCCCGGAGATGCGGTTGGTACGGATTAGCTCGCGCATGGAGAATGCGCGCTGCCACTGCGTAACGAGCGGCTTGGGCAAGATGTGGAGGTAGAACGTGGCGCCTTGCAATCCGCTCCAAAGAACGTCGAGCACGAAGCCGGCGAAAAGCCACTGCAACGAAAACCGCAATTGGTCCTCGTTTCGGTTCATCCAGGCAGCCGCCGTAAAGAACAGGATGCCCATGACCAGCGTGACCCATGCCCGCAGCTCGCGGCCGATCACGGTCTGGCCGCGCAGCTCCGGAGGGGCAATGATGGCGCCCGCGATGCTCGCCGCAACGGTCGCCAGCATCATCGCCGCCAGGGGCGTCCATGTCCCTGCCCAGGGGAACGCCGTCCGGCGCCGCAGCCACTGGACCAGCAACACGAGCATCAGCAACGCCAGCGGGTAGAAGGACAGGGGCCGCACGTATGTTCCCTCTCCCGAGGGGAAGTAGCGGAAGCTGGTGACCGGCAGGGTGATGAGCGTTGCCGCCCACAGAACCCGCGCCAGCCCGTCAAGGCCCAGGGCTTTTCGAGCCATCTTCATTCGGGCCTTTGAAAGAAGAGGATACCCAGACCGCTCAACGCCAGCGCCAGCAGCGCGCCTCCCAGCATGTACGTTCCAAGGCTGATCGCGCGGTGCTCTGCATTATCTTCGGTCTGCGTCACATCGGCGGTGATGAAATGCTCTAGCGAGCCGGAAGGCTGCACCACCTGCTCCTGCACGGCCACGGCAAAGGCATGCGCCCAGGCAGAGGCCAGCAGGGCTGCCCTGCGCGGGTCACGCTCGTCTGCCGAGAAGTGCCAGCCGCCGTTCCCCGGCTGACTCAACTGGAGCTTCTGCTGACGCAGTTGCTGCACGGTGACCCCGCCGAGTTGCGCCGCCACCTTCTGGAGCACCGCGTCGGAGAGGGCGATCTCTTCCAGCTTGCGCGTCTCACGCTCCAGGTAATAGAACTGTTCGCGGTCGCTGTTCTGCGGCCACGCCTGTTCCATGTGGAAATCGACGTTCACGGTTGCACGGCCCCGGAATGCGGGCGGCGCGACCAGGTAAACGAGCGAGCCGAGCAGCGCGCCGGCAAGCGCGCCGAGCAGCCAAAAGCGCCAGGCTTTGAGCAGCCGGATCAGGTCGTCAGGGGAGGGGGAAGCGAGGATCATGGACATAAGACGTGAACCGTGAAGCGAGAGTGTGGATCGAGAATCGTAAATGGTGCCCTACCTGCCATTCCCCTTCGCTGCGCTCCGGGGCATTCGGCGGGCACCCTCCCCAAATGCCGATACGACAATGTGCAGCTCAAGTTTATCGCGTTGGCATTTGGGGAGGGATTGGGGTAGGGTGGCTTTCGACCTTAGGTTGAATACTGCCAACCGACCACTGCCAACTGTCCACCGCTTCAACTCCACTCCACATCCGGATAATACTGATGCGCGACCTCTTCGGTGAGCCGGCGCACGCGCGCGATCTCTTCCGCGGAGAGGCGGCGCTTCCAATTATGGAGGTTGGCCCGGCTATCAAGCTTGACCGAGTGCGTCCTGCCGCGTGACAGCTCCGCCGGGTTCTCCGAGCTGCTGGATTCCAGGATCTTGCGTTCCGCGCCCGGGGAGAATTCCAGGCCCAGCTCGCCATACAACTGCCGGAAGCCTGCCAGCGGGTCGAGCGAAAGGTCCTCATGCCGGACGACACATACACCCGGCACCTGCCTGCAAGCGGCCTGCGCGCTTTGATAGACCATTGCCCACAGGAGGCTCGCCTGCGCGATGATGTCATCCGCGGGCATGGCCTCCATTCGGCTGCGGTATGGCTCCAGCCAGTCGCGCATTAGGAGCGGCTGCGCCAGCAGGTCATGGAAATCGAACGGCCAGTTCAGGCGCTTCAGGCTGCTGGCAAACGCCGCCGGGTGCCGGACGGTCACGACGATCCGGCACTGGAGCTGCTGTGCAAACCATGCCAGCGAAAAGACGGCAAAGGGGTCCTTGAGCAGGGGTCTGGTATGGAGCAGCCTCCCCCGCGTGAATATCCCCGCGTCGCGGCACATGCGCAGGAAGTCGTGCATCGAGCGCAGCGAAGCGACCTCTGCCGCAAGATGGTAGCGGTAGCTCAGCGTCTCCCGCAAACTTTCAAGGTACTGCGCTTCATTGTCCCTTGTGATGTAGGTGTACCAGTGTGCAATCTTGGCGCGCATAACGCCGGGCCGGTGCAGGACGTTGAGCGGCTCGCTAATATAGGAAGTATGCGGGTCTGCCGCCAGCATCCGGCCAACCCAGGTCGTGCCTGTACGGTGCGCGCCGGTTACAAGGATGGGGCCCGGCTGGCTCACGGCGCCGCCTTCTGGAGATCGTAGATGACGTATCCATTGCCCTGATCGTAAACGGCGAAGCGCCCCAGCTGGCTTTTCAGCTCCGGCTGGCGGTCCAGTTCCGGGAAGTCGGTCACCAGGAAGTACGTATTGCCGTGGACGATGTCGCTAAAGCGCTCGCCGAGGTCCACCGACGCGCCGCGCGCGGTGTGGTAATCGATGTCGCCGGAGTTGGGCCAGATCAGGGCGTCCTGCCAGCCCCAATAGGCCAGCCTGTCACCGTAATCCTGCGTCAGCGCGACCACGTTGTGCCCGTGGTCGAGCTTGTCTCCCAGGGCCGCCCAGAACGCCGCCTGCGGGCGGTAGTCGATCGCCTTCATCTGGTTGCGGGTATCCCAAGTGACGGTCAGCAGGCCGAACAACAGGAAACCGAATACCGCCGCGCGCGCCAGGGCCGAAGTTGCAACCTCGCGCAGGCGGCTGAACACCGACTCCGCCAGCGGCGCGAGCGAGATCGCCACGATCGGGATCAGCGGCAACTGGTAATAGTCGTGCGTGGCGATGTGGTAATCAAAGAACAGCCCATACACAATGTAGGACGCCCACAACCCGAACAGAAAATAGCGCGTGCGCGGTTCCCGGGCAAAGAGCAGCCCGAGCAGCCCGAGTGTAACGGCCAGCGCGCCGACAGACACATTGACCATCAGCGCCCAATCCACGTAATTCGTCGGGCTCAACAGCAAGGCCGGGAGGAAGCGGCCTTCGAACTGGCGGCCCAGGAAGCCGTGCAGTATCACGCCGTAGAAGATGTAGGCCGCGCCCGGCAGCATGCCGATGGCAGCCATCCCCCACAGTTGCGGCTTGCGCAAAGCATCGCGCAATGAGAATGTCCCGAGCAGCAGGCCCAACGCGCCGCCGATCACAAAGAACACGGAGAGGAACTTGATATAGATGGCAAGCCCGCCCAGGATGCCGGCCGCGATCGCCCACCCCCACGTGCCTTTCTTGACCCAATGCAGGAAAGCCCACCAGAAGCAGATAAGCAGCATGACCATCAACGGGTCGGGCTGGAACGACCGGCTCGCCACGACCGCGTACGGCAGGAACAGGTAATAGGCTGTGGAGACGACCGCGCCGTCCACCGAGACGAGGTGGCTTGCCAGCAGGAACAGGAAGACGCCGCCGATCATCCAGAACAGTGATGAGTAGGCGCGCGCCACCCAGAGCTGCTCGCCGGTGATTCGGTACGTGAACGCCACCAGCCGCTCGAAGACTTCCGGCTCGATCTCGGACTTGGTTCTCCACTGCTGGATCGCCATCTTCCGCTGCCAGTCGGGCACACCGCCGGCCTGCTGCAAGTACATGCCACGCGCCTTGAGCGCCCCCAGGAGCTGCCGCGTCGGGTGGAAATCCAGCGGCAGGTCCGTCAGGTCGTAGAACCGGATAGCGAGACCAAGACCAAACAGGACGATGAGCGTGATGGCAAGGGTGAGGCGGGAACGTGCAAAGAAGGAATTCGGTGCTTCGGGCATGAGAACCGGACAATTGTAACGCGGCGATGGAGCTTCGCACCGCCGGGAGGCTCGCTAGCGCGAGAGTCGCTTCTGGCGGTTGCGCAGGACGGCCTCGCGCAGCGCGCCCAGCCCCGCCAGGCTCAAGACGGCGGAGCCCAGCAAGTTCAGGCGCCGGAGCGCCGTAGGCGGATGGATCAGGAACGCCCGCATCCATGCCCGCAGCGCGGGCCAGGGCTGCCCATCGTCCAACAGATAGCGCGCATTGACCCGCTGAACGGAGGCCCTCTCCCGCCGCTCCACGCGCTTCAAGAGGGACGCAAGGGCCGCCTGCCCGTGCATCCACTCGTGCAGGCGAAAAGCCTCCTGTGCGAAGCCGGTAGCCTGTGCGCGGTTCTTGGCCCCCGGATGATAGCGAGCCGCGGCCCAGACTTGTTCGACGTGCACGATCTCACCCTGCTGCGCGATCTTGATCCAAAGCTGGTGATCGAGCATGAAATGATAGGACGGATCCAGCCCGCCGGCTGCTTCGAACGCGGAGCGGCGCATGAAGACCGCCGGCTGGCCGATGATCTCGAAGCACAGCAGGTCTGCCAGTGAGAGCTGCCGGTAGTGCAGCACGTTCAGAGTGCGGTTCTCTGCATCCACCGCGCGCGTGTCGCCGTAGACCAGAACGGCCTTCGGACGGCTGGCGAATCCCTGCACCGCCGAGGCGATCGCGCCGGGCAACAGCATATCGTCCGAATTCAGCCATCCGACGATCTCGCCGCGCGCCCGCTTCATCCCCTTGTTGATCGCTTCTGCCTGCCCGCTGTCCTTCTCGCTCGCCCACCAAGCCAGCTGGTCCGCGTGGCACCGGATGATTTCGAGGCTGCCGTCCGTGGACCCGCCGTCCACGACAATATACTCCAGCTCTGGATGGTCCTGCTCCAGCACCGAGCGAATGGTCTGCTCCAGGAACGCTGCCTGGTTGTAGGAGGGTGTGACGATGGAAACGAGGGTCATATTTGGACGCGGATCATTTCATCAGATCGTACAACACAAACCCATCGCCCTGCGCGGCCACGGGATAGCCGGACAGTATCTTCTTCAGGTTGGGCTGGCGGTCCAGCTGCCCGAACGCTGTGACGAGGAAGTATTGCTCTCCGCCGGTCAGTTCAGCGAACTGCGCGGCCGGGTCCTTTGCCCCATTCTTGACGCCGGACAGGTCGGTGGCCAGGGGCCACAAGTCCACCTTACGCCACCCCCAGTACATCAGGTCATAGCCGTAGTCCTGGGTCAGGCCGATCACCTCTGCGCCCGCCGGGATGGCAGCACCCACCGACTTCCAGTAGCCGGGCGCGTCGCTGAAGTTCTCCGCAACCAGCGCCGACCGCGCCGCCCACGATTCGTAGCCGACCGCCGCAGCGATCAATGCGACCATGCCGACCCGGACCCAGCGCGGCGACTGCTCCGCTCTGCTCAGCACAACCTGTGCCACCGGCGCCAGACCGAGCGCCACGAGCGGCACGACCTGGATGTGGTAGTAGCTATGCGTGAACATCTGAAACGGCAGCATCAGGCCGTAGACCAGGTACCCGATCCAGCCGCCGACCAGCAGCCAGCGCGCCGGCGCGGGCGCCAGGATAGTCCCCGCGGCCGCCAATAGGAGCATCGTCATCCCGAGCAGCCCGCCCACGAAGCCCAGCCAATCGGCATAGAAATGCGGGCTGGTGATCAGCTTGATCAGGTCCACGGTCCAGGCAAAGAAATACTCCGTCGAGCGCCCGGGGTGACCGAGCACATAATAGGCAAAGGCCGGCGCGGCAGTGATGGCTGCCATCGCCCACACTTGACCGGACCTCCAGAAATTGCGACCAAGCGTTGCCAGCACGGCCGCCACCGCCGCACCGATGACGAGGAAGGCGATCACGACCTTGATGAGCGCAGCCAGCCCCAAGAATAGCCCGGCCAGCACCGCCCACTTCCAGCTTCCCTCACCGGTCCACCGGTACAGGAAGTAGATACCCACCACGAACGCCGACGTCATCAACGGATCAGGCTGGAACGACCGGCTGGCCTGCACCGCGAACGGCAGCACCAGGTAATATGCAACGGCTACGAGCGCCGCCGCCGGGGATGTCATGCGGCGCGCAAAATCGAAGAGGGCGATGCCTGCCAGTATCCAGAAGAGCGTGTCAAAGATGCGCGGCACGGCGAACGATTCGTCCCCTGCCAGCAGGTACGTCACGCCGGCAATCGTCTCACTGATCGGCGGCTCATAGCGGCCGACAGCCCGTCGAAATGAGTCGGCCAGCGATCTCTTTTGCGGGTCTGCGCCTGGCAGCAGGTCAAAGTAGATCGAACGGGCCACCAGCAAGTTTCGGAGCTGGCGCGTGGAATGAAAATCCAGCGGCGGCGCGCTGAGCCGGACAAATCGAAGCGCCGCCCCCAGGACCATCAGCAGGATCAGCACCGGCAGCCACCACGGCCACCTGGAGAAAGATAGTGACTTCATGGAAACAGTGAATTGTAGTCAACTTTTGGAAACACGGTCAGCTTGCCCCCGATGGTTGCGTCCAGCACCTGGCGGCCATCCTTCTCGTAGGCTTCGCGTGCCATCCGGTAGCCGATCTCCGACATATCCAAATCGGGGAGCTGCCAGCGGAATCCCTTGCCGAAGTAGCCCGGGGAGAAGTGGTTCGGGTCGTCTCCCTCGGAGACGACCGTCTTGTTCGCCTCTCCCTTGCTGGCGAAGTTATGGTCCACACCGATCAGGATCACCTGCCGGAACCCCATGTGATAGGCAAGCTGAAGCGCCACGTTGGTCACCGTTGCTCCCTCCCACAGGCGGCCGCGTGCATCGGTGGCAAAGGCGGGGCTCTCATAGGTCGTGTAGAGGAAGACCGGCAGGTCCGAGGCGCTGGTGGATGCAGGAAAGAACCGGCGCGACCGCCACGAGAAGAACTTGGGAAGAGACAACGCCATCATCTCACCAAGCGACTGCTCGATGACAAGGTCATTGACCGAGACCAGGCACGACGTCTGGAAGCCAAGCCTTGGGAACATCAGGTAGATGCGGTTCAAGCCGAACGTGAATTCGTTCCGGAGCCTGGAGAGGTCGGTTTGGTTCAGGCTGGGGCCGTTGCCGATAATGATCGCCCGCTGCCCCTTGCACTTGTCCTTCCATTGCGCCAGCCGCGCGATGCTGGCCCGCCGCCACGGATGGCTGCCGGCTTCGCGCGCCTCGGGTATGCGCCGCAGGCCCAGGTAGGTTTCACGCGCCGCGGCCCATAGCGGAGCGGGCAGGATTCTCTTGGCCGTCTGTTTCATCTCCAGCTCTCGGCTTTCAGCTTTCGGTCAGGCTCCCGCCCGACCTACAACTCACGATTCACGAGTCCTGGCTCTATTCCGTACTCAGCCTTGCCGTGGCTCCCCCATCCACCACCAACGCCTGCCCGGTCATGAACGACGATTGGTCATTATCTGCCAGGAAGTAGATGGCGTGCGCGATCTCCTCGGGAGTGCCGACGCGCCCATTGACGGTCTTCCTGGCGAGGTTGTCCAGCCGCTGTTGCATATCTCCGTGCCCCACGTGGCCGCGGTCCAGTCCGGCTCGGAGCATCGGCGTATCGACTGCGCCCGGCAGCACCGCATTGACACGGATGTTATCAGGCGCTAACTCAATCGCCATCGCCCGTGTCAGCGCCAGCATGCCTCCCTTGGAGGCCGCATACGCCGCGATGTTGGCAGACGTCTGGATTGCATGCACAGAGGAAACATTGACAATTGCCCCGCCGCGGACCTTCAGCAGCGGGTGGGATAGCTTGACGCCCAGGAACACCGACCGTAAATTGGCAGCCATCACAGTATCCCATTCCTCCACGCTGGTTTCCATCATAGGCTTGGCAACCTGGATCGCCGCATTGTTCACCAGGGCATCCAGCATCTCGCTGAACTCGCGCACCTTGCCGAAGATGCTGAACAACGCCTCGGGCCGCCCGATGTCGGACTGCACGAAGAGGCCATGCACCGGGAAGCCCTCGCCGAACGTTGCGCGGTCCACGCCGATCACATTCCAGCCTTTCGCCGAGAAGAGCTCAATGGCAGCCCGCCCAATGCCGCCTGCCGCGCCGGTGATGAGTACTGTCCTGCCGGGCCCGGCGTGGTTATGTTCGTGGTCTTGCTCGTGCGGGTGTACGTGATCGTGTTGGTGTTCAGCCATTTGTATCCTTTGTTGTCAGTGAGAGAGCACGGCGCTAGATTTCAGCCGCAATATCCAGCCCTTCGAGCAGGTTGCGGATCGTGTTGTGATGGACACGCTCCCACGCCGCCGGACTCGAATTGGCGTTGTGCGGAGCCAGCATTACGTTGTCCATCTTCAACAGGGGGCTGTTCGATGGAAGCGGCTCTATCTCGAAGACGTCCAGCGCCGCCCCCGCCAGGCGCTTGCTCTGCAATGCGCCGATCAGCGCCGGCTCATCCACGACCGGCCCGCGCGCCGTGTTGATGAGCACGGCCCCCGGCTTGAGGTGCGCCAGCGTATCCGAGTTGATCAGATGCCGGCTGGTCGGGTTCAGGTCACAGTGGAGGCTCACGAAATCGCTGCGAGCCAGGAGGGACGGCAGGTCTGTCATCTCGATGCCCGTCTCGGCGATGAACACCGGATCGATCTCGACGATATCGTTCCCAAGCACTTCCATGCCGAACGCACGCGCCCGCCGCGCCACGGTCTTCCCGATGGTCCCCACGCCGATCACTCCCAGCGTGCAC
>DATKAF010000286.1:0-2478 GCA_035498395.1 Anaerolineales bacterium | reverse complement strand
TCCTCGTCGAAACATTCCGGGTGGCGCCGGAACACATCCGAAGTGTTGACCGCCAGCGGGCTGTCGACATACACGGGCACATGCCGTATTTCACCCCGCGAGACCAGCTCGTTGAGATCAAAGACCAGCTCCTGGGTGCGGCCGACGGCAAAGGCCGGGATAATGACCTTACCGCCCCGTCCAACAGTACGCGTGACAACGGTGCGGAACGCGTCGAACGCCTCGCCCGGGTCGTTGTGAGGCTTGTCCCCGTAGGTGCATTCCATTAATAGGTAGTCTGCCGGCTGCGGGAGAACGGGATCGCGCAACAGAGGCAGCTTCAGGCGCCCGATATCTCCGGAGAACCAGAAGCGCACGGTTCGGCCCTTCTCCTCGATCTCCAGCAGGAGGCCCGCGGAGCCAAGGATATGCCCCGCATCAAAGAACTGCGCCTGCACACTGGGGATCGGAGAGAAGACCTCGCCGTAGTCAACAGAATGGAAGTAGCCGGCCACCTTCTCGGCATCTGCCTGCGTATAGAGCGGCTCCACGGGCGGCTCATTCGGCCCGCGCCTCTGGTTGAGGAAGGCGGCATCGGATTCCTGTATGTGCCCGGCATCGCGCAACATGATATCACTGAGATCGGCGGTCGCCCGCGTGGCGAAGATCTGGCCCCGAAAGCCGTGGTTGATGAGGTTCGGGAGATCGCCGGTATGGTCAATGTGGGCGTGGGAGAGAATGACCGCATCCACCGAGGCGGGGTCAAAGTGAAAGTTGGCGTTGCGCTCGTAGCTTTCCGCGCGTGGCCCCTGATACAGGCCGCAGTCCAGCAGCAACTGCGAGCCGTTGATCTCGAGCAGGTGCCGCGAGCCAGTCACCGTCTGCGCAGCGCCATGAAAGTTCAGCCGCATCCTAACCTCCAAGTACCTTTATGACCTGATCGCCAAAGTGCTCGAGCCGCCAGGGCGAGGCGCGAAGGATGGATTGCGCTTCCTGGGGACCCTTTTCGGCAAGTGACAGCAGAAGCGGGCGCGGCAGCACTACGTCGGACTCGACATCCATTTTCGCAGCGGTTTTCTTCCGCCAGTCTTTCAGCTTGTCCAGCCGCTTGAGATAGGCATCGTTAGGCCGCGGTGTCTGGTAGGGCTTGACCGGGGGGCGCTTCGTCCCCTGCCCAACCGCGTGCAAGATCGGCTCCCCCCACGTCTGAACCTGCCGCGCGGTGAGCCCGTTGGCAGCCAGCTCGGCGGTTGTCGACGGCTTGGCGAGTGCGATCTCGATGAGGTGGTCGTCATCCAGCACCTTGAACGGCGGCCGGTCCAGCTCGGAGGCGACACCATCCCGCCAGGTGAGCAGCGAATCCAGCACGGTCAGGTCCCGCGCCGTCAGGTCCCGGCGGGTGCTGAACCGCGACCAGGCGGGGATCTCGGTCCTGGGTTTGCTCCCGTTCGGCTGGCACGCCAGGCGGAAATCCTCCTGTGCAAGCTGCCACAGGCCTCGCTCCTCCAGCTCCTTCTGAAGCATATCCCGCAGGGGAATCAAATAGTGCGTGTCGAGCCGTGCATACATCAGCAGCTCACGCGAGAGCGGCCGGACTGCCCAATCCGCCTTCTGGAACCGCTTGTTCATCTTGACGCCAAACTTCTCCTCCAGCAAGCGGTCCAGGCCAGCCTGCCTGCGGCCCAGGATGCGCCCGGACTGCATGGTGTCGAACAGGCTGGCGAAGGTGAACTTGTAGTCGCGGCTCAGGCAGATGATGTCGTACTCGGAGGCGTGGAAGATCTTTTCGATCGAAGGATCGGCGAAGATCGAGCCCAGCGCATCGATATCGCGCACCGCCAGCGGATCTAGAACGTAGTCCGTATCCGCCGTGGAGAATTGGATCAGGCAGACCTTCTCCTTGTACGCGTGCAGGCTGTTCGATTCGGTATCGACGGCCACACGCTCCTGCCGGCGCAAGTCATCCGACAGGACCGCGAAGCGTTCCGGCGTTTCAATCAGCGTGGGAAGAGCGCGGAGATCGGCAGCCATGGTCCTCGTCCGATTATATCGCCCGCTGCTTTTCCATCACGATGGCCGCCTCGCCGTCGTTGTAGTATCCCTGCCAGACCTCCACGCGCTGGTAGCCTTCCTGCTCGTACAGCCGGATGGCTCCGTCATTGGAAGCGCGCACGGAAAGCCGGATGCGGTCGCCTTTAAGCTTGACTTCGCAGGCACGCAGCAGCTCGCGGCCCAATCCCTGCCGCCGGTGTTTCGGCGCGATGCCGATGGTGGCGATCCAGGCCACTCCATCCGGCCCGTGCATATCCCCTGCCACAAAGCCAATGATCTGACCGTCTTCCACCACCTTCAGGCGCACGATGTCGGGGAAGGTAAGAACGGCAATGATGTCCAGGAAGGGCCACGCATCCTTGTCGAAGCAGGCATGCTCCAGCTTGTTGACAGCATTGAGGTCGAGCAGAGAAGCAGTGATGATTTCCATAGCGCGCAAAGCTCGCC
>DATKAF010000285.1:0-6611 GCA_035498395.1 Anaerolineales bacterium | reverse complement strand
GCCTGCCGTCTTTTGATTCTGTAGAAGCTGCCACTACGGGATGAAGTACGTGATGAGCAAGACCGGCGCGTTGGCCGGGTCCGAATTGCCGGAGAAGAACTTCATGTAATCGGCGCCCAGGTCGTCATTGTCGTCCAACTGGAATTGCAGGCGGAACTGGGTCACGCCGTACTTGTTGATAAAAGGCAGGTTGGCGGTATTCAGCGCGGCGTGGTACCAGCTATAGGTCAGCGGTGTGAAGGGGTCCTTGACCGACCCCGCGCTTCCGCTCGCCGAGAAGTCGCCGGGTTGCAGCGCAACGTTATTGCTGAACGTGCCCAAGCGGATGACCAGCAGCAGGTTGCCGTGAGTCTTGAACGGGTCTGTCCCGACGACGTTCTGCCGCTTGACCTTCAGCTCCGCGCCCGTGATGACAGCCGTATCTGGCAGTGCCTTCGTGTTGAAGGACAGCAAGCCGCGGTACTGACGGTCCTTGGCGTCGTCGCCCACGTTGAAGGTCGTGGCAAGCTTGTTAAGGGAGTTGCCTACCCCGCTCGTCTCCGACGACTCCAGGACCCAGCCGTCATAATCGCCGTACGAGAGGAAGCTATCGGTGATGTACTGGATGTCCGTCTGGGCGCCGTAATAGCGTGCCACGGCAACATTCCCGCCGCTCGTTCCAGCCGCGATGATCTTCCCATCGGGTTGGAGGGCGGCCGCGTTCGCAGACTGCCCGCTGCCGCCGAAATCGCTGACCACTTGGCCGTTGGTTCCGAAGGACGTGTCGAGTGACCCGTTCGAGTTGTAGCGCGCCAGCACGAACCCGCTGATCGCATTGTTGGACTTCTTCCCAACAACCACGATCTTTCCCCCCTGCTGGATCAGCACGTCATGACCGTCTTCGTCGTTCCCGAAGTCGCCGACGACGATGCCGGTTCCGCCGAAAGTGGTATCCAATGAGCCATTGGTGTTGAGGCGGGCCACCGCGAGATCATCCGTCGTGGGGTCGAGGTCGCCCAATCGAGTGCCGCCGACCACGATCTTGCCGTCGCTCTGCAGAGCCAGTGCGCCGTTGTTGCTCTGGAATTCCTGGGACGTGATCTTCACTGCGCCATTCGTTCCGAAGGTTGAGTCCACCGAGCCGTCCGTGTTATAGCGCGCCAGCGTGAGCCACGGGCCGCCGCCGTCGTTGTCGGTGCTCATCGTCCCTGACATGACGATCTTGCCATTTACCTGGATCGCAACCGCCTGCCCGAAGTTGTAGCGGTTATTGGGGAAAGCCGGGTCAAGCTGGAAGCCGCGTTCGTTGAACGTCAGGTCAGGCGTGCCGTCGCTGTTGAAGCGTGCGATGAAGTAGTACACATAGTTGCCGATCTCTTCGGATCCGGCCAGCACGATCTTGCCGTTTGGCTGGATGGCGACGTCGCTGCACGTCTCCCGGCTGTCCTCCGACAATTGGACCGTGCCGATACCAGCAGTGCCAAAGGTCGTATCGAGCGTGCCATTCGTGTTGTAGCGCACCACGCCAATATCGTTGCGGAACGAGCCGCCGACCACCAGCTTGCCGTTGCTCTGGAGCGCTAGCCTCGAGCCTTTAAACATCCCGGTCGGGACGGCGACTTCGGTGGTGACGCGCCCATTCGTGCCGTAGGATGTATCAATGGTCCCGTTGCTGTTGTATCGCACGACGACCGGCGTGCGGATGCCGGGGAAGTCCGAATCCAGCGTGGCGGAGCCTGAGACCAGGATCTTGCCGTCCGACTGGAGAACGACGCCATCGCCAATGTCCGACGTGCTGCCCAGGTCGGTGATGACGTACCCGTTCGTACCAAACGCCGGGTCGAGCGATCCGGGTCCCGCGGCCAGCGCGCCGGTGGCGGTCAGCAGCCCGGCGACGATCGCCAGCGCGAGCGCGGTGAAATACGTCCTCTTTGGAGATCGAATGGTCGGATGCATGGGTACCCTCCCGCCGCACCTGCCCTGAGTGCGGCAATTACAGTATAGGGAGAACGGGAGGGGGAGTCAATCACCCACGCGCCCGGACACGGACAAAGGACAGGCCGGCGCATGTGCCGGCCTGTGAATTTGACCATCGTCGGAATATAACGTTTCAACAAGCCCGCGGCTTGGTTGGCTGAGAGCTGACGGCTGATAGTCGAAGCGAAGCGTAGACCCCGCTTTAGCGGGCTGGCTGACCATTAGAACAGCTTCAGCACCGCCTCGCTCGCCCACGCGAACAGGTACTGCGGGATGAGACTGACGACCACCACCAGCACCGCGGCCAGGCCCCATGCGAAGTTCAGCCACGGCTCGCGCACGGTCTCGGGCTCGCCGTCGCGCATGTACATGATCACCACCACGCGCAGGTAGTAGTAGGCGGAGATGAGCGAGGTCAGCACGCCGATCACAGCCAGCAGGTAGAACTGCCCCTGGATGGCGGCGCTGAACAGGTAGAACTTGCCCACGAATCCCAGCGTCGGGGGGATGCCCGTCAGCGACAGCATGAAGATCGCCATGGCAGCCGCCAGCGCCGGGTACTTTTTGGAGAGTCCGGCATAGTCGTCGAGCAGTAGCCCCTTGCCTTCCGCCCTCTCCAGCGCGATCACCACGCCCCACGCGCCGAAGTTGGTAATGGCGTAGGCCACCAGGTAGAAGAGCCCGGAGGCTACCGAGGTGCTGACGACACTCTGGTTGCCGTAGGGCACGAAGGCCATCAGGACATATCCCGCGTGTGCGATGCTCGAATAGGCCAGCAGCCGCTTGATGTTGCCCTGCGTGATGGCGGCGAGGTTGCCCACGATCATGGTGAGGGCTGAGATCGTCGCCAGGATAGGTGTCATCTGCGCGGAGATGGAGGGGAAGGCCAGTGCGAACACGCGCAGCAGAGCGGCGAATCCGGCGATCTTGGCGCCTGCCGCCATGAAGGCGGTCACCGCCGATGGGGCGCCCTGGTACACGTCGGGCGTCCACATGTGGAACGGCACCGCCGCCACCTTGAAGCTCAACCCGACCAGGATGAGCGCCGCGCCCGCCGTCAGCAGAAGCACGTTCGTGTCCGGTGCGGCCGCTTTTGTGACGATGCCGTTGAGGGCCGTCGTTCCAGTCGCTCCGAACACCAGGGCGATGCCGTACACCACGAAGCCGGTCGAGTACGCGCCCAGCAGGAAGTACTTAAGCCCCGCCTCTTCCGAATCGGTCCGCGGCCGGGCGAACGCCGAGAGAACATATAGCGGGATGGATAGCATCTCAAGCGCCAGGAACACGATGATCAGGTCACCCGCCTGCGCCATGAGCATCATTCCAAGGATGCTGAAGAGAAGCAGGGTGTAGTACTCGCCGCGTTCGATCCCCGTTCGCTTGACGTAGCCATATGCCAGTGCCACGCCGAACAGGCCGGATAGCAGCAGCAGCGCGTCCACAAAGGTCGAGAAGCCGTCCTGGATGACTGCGTTGTTGAAGGCGGTCTGCGAGAGACCGATCTGCGTCAGGGTCAGGCCCAGGGTGAGGGCAAGGCCGAGCGCGGCCAAAAAGGCGGTCCAGCCCTTGCGCTTGATGAACAGGTCGGTTGCCAGGAGCGCGCAGCTCCAGATGGTCAGGAAGGTCAGCGGCAGGATGGCGGAGAAGTTCAGTGGGGGCATTATCAAGCTCTCAGCTTTCGGCTGTCAGCGGTCAGCTTGCGGTTTGCCGTGCGCAGCGTTTTGGGTAGGGATGAGATCATTCGCTTTACTTCCTGCACCGATTTCTCGAGTGCGGTGTAGTCGTCTTCTGACAAGTAGCCCAGTCCTTGGGACAACATCAATTGGTATTCTGTTTCGCATGCCGAGCCCATGGCGATCTGCAGGAAATGAGCAAAGTCCGCGTCGCTACCCCGACCACGGCCCTCCGCAATATTGGTCGGGACAGACATGGCAGCACGGCGGATTTGAGCGGTGAGACCGTACATCTCGTCGCGTGGGAATGAGGCTGTTGCCCTGTAAATATCCAGGCATAGGCCGTGCGCCTTCTCCCAAACTTTCAGTTCGCGGAAATCCTTCACGCTCGCGCCTCGGTTTCAGTCTTCCTGTATTTCTTGACTGATCGCTCAAAGCTGACCGCTGATAGCTGACCGCTAACAGCTTCTAGCTGAAAGCTGATACCTATCTCATCGCCAACGCGGCAACCTGCAGCCCCGCTGTGAGCTTTTCCACCGCAGGTGAGATTAAATTGAAGAACGGCGCGGGGTAGAGCCCGATCCAGAAGATGAAGATCAGCAGCGGCACGAGCGTGGCGATCTCCCGCCAGTTCATATCGCGGATCGGGTGGCCGTGCTCCTTGTTCTCCTCGACGACCGATCCCTCCGGGCCGAGGAACATGTGCTGGAACATGAACAGGATATAGATGGCGGCCAGGATGACGCCTAGCGCGGCCAGCGCCGCGAACCAGACGGAACCATACGAGCCATTCGCGCTCATCCCCGCCCCCCACGCGCCCAGCAGGATGGTGAACTCGCCCACGAAGCCGTTGAGACCGGGCAGGCCCATCGAGGAGAGCGCTACGATCAGCATGATCGTCCCAAAGATGGGCGTGATCTTCCACAACCCGCCGTAGACCTTCAGCTCGCGGGTGTGCGTCTGCTCATAGATGATACCGACCAGCAGGAAGAGTGCGCCCGTGCTGATGCCGTGGTTGATCATTTGCAGGATGCCGCCCGCGATACCTTGCGTGTTCAGCGCGAACAGCCCCAGCATGACAAAGCCCAGGTGGCTCACCGACGAATAAGCCACAAGTTTCTTCACATCGGCCTGCGCGTACGATACCGCTGCGCCGTAAAGGATGCCGATCACGGCCAGCGCGCCGATCACGGGCGCCGCCCGCACCGCCGCATCGGGGAACAGCCCCAGGTTGAATCGCAGAAAGCCGTACGTCCCGAGCTTCAGCATGACGCCCGCCAGGATGACGGAGCCGGCCGTCGGCGCTTCCACGTGCGCATCGGGCAGCCATGAGTGCAGCGGCCACATCGGCACCTTGATGGCGAAGGCCGCCGCGAAGGCGATGAACAGCCACATCTGCGTGTGGGGATCGATGCCGCCCTTTGCCATGAGGTCCGGCACTGCGAACGTCCCCTGCTGGATGCCCAGCCACAGGATCGCCAGCAGCATCAGGATCGAGCCTGCCATGGTGTACAGGAAGAACTTGATGGCGGCATAGATGCGCCGCGGCCCGCCCCAGATGCCGATCAGCAGGTACATCGGCACCAGCGTGAATTCCCAGAAGATGTAGAACAGGAACAGGTCCTGGGCCACGAACACGCCGATCATGCTCGTCTCCAGCAGCAGGAAGAACAGCATGAACTCCTTGACCCGGTCCTCCACCGCCGTCCACGTGGAGAGAATGGAGACGGGCGTCAGCAGTGTGGTCAGCAGCACCAGCAGGATGCTCAACCCGTCGACCCCCAGGAAGTACTGGATGTTGAACTGACCCACCTGGATCCAGGGCAGGCGCGTCACCATCTGCAGGTCCGGATTGGAGGCGTTGAACATGCCCAGCACCCACAACGACAGCAGGAAGGTGATGACGGTGATGGCGAGCGTCGTCCAGCGGATGGCCTTCTTCCACTCGGACTTCAGGAACAAGACCGCCACCGCGCCCAGCAGCGGGAAGAAGGTCAGGATGGTCAGAGGTTGCAGGGACAAGTTCATTGGTTTTCCTCAATTCACGCGTTCATGATTTCAGTGCTTCCGCCTTGGGTTGTTCTAGCGGAAAAATGCAATGTAGCCGATCACTGCCACGACTCCGACGAATATGGCTAAGGCATAGCTTCGCACGAAGCCGTTTTCCACGTGCCGCAGGCGCTCGGAAGCCCTGCGCATGGAGTCCGCCAGACCGTCGAAAAACCTGTCAATGCCGCGCTTGTCGGTGTAATCGCTGAGGCCCTCTTTCGCGATCAAGTTAAAGCCTCGCACAAGGACTTTCTCGTGGAACCAGTCGTGCCAGAATTTCTCGTCCACTGTGATCGCCAGGAAGCGTGACAGCCGCCGGTACGGATCGGTGAACAGGAACTTGTAAGCTTCGTCCACCCCCCACTTGCGCTGCATCCCAATGAAGACCGGCCCCAGGATCTTTTGCAGCGGGTCCTCATCACCGACCTTGACCGGCGTCCGCCCGTAGAGCAGCCAGGAAAGGTACAGTCCCGCCACCGCGAGGACCGTAGCGATCAGCGCCACCGCCCAGTTGATCGTGCCCGGCTCGATGGACTCAATGGTCTGCTTCAGCCACAGGCTAAGATACTGCATGCCAGGGAAGGGCAGGTTCAGCAGCCCGCCCAGCAGCGAGAGCGCCGCCAGGATCATCAGCGGGATGGTGATGACCCTCGGGCTTTCGACGGCGCGGGCGGCGGCCTCATGACGCGGCTCCCCGAAGAACACCATCCAGATCTGCCGCCCCATGTAGAAGGCGGTCAGGAAAGCCGCGAGGCTCAGCAGCCAGTACACAAGCGTATAGCCCTCACCAAGCGACTCGGCCAGGATCTCATCCTTGGACCAGAAGCCCGCAAACGGGATAATTCCCGCCAGCGAAAGCGTGCCGAACACGTAGACCCAGAACGTCACCGGCATGCTCTTGCGCATCCCGCCCATGTTGCGCATATCGTTCGC
>DATKAF010000284.1:0-10629 GCA_035498395.1 Anaerolineales bacterium | reverse complement strand
GTGGCCGGCAGGGAACAGCAGCAACCGTGCAACCATGGAACGCCATTCTCCGAAGGCGCAGGACAGCCTAACGAACTGGTATACATTCGTCGGCCCTCTCCCGAACGGGCACCAGATTGTTTACGATCGCAATGGCAATGTGATCCTGGGCACACCCGGCCAGAGCAACTGGGCAGCGACCGTGACGGCCACGCCCTCGCCGGTGCCGACTAGGTATAAGACGCCGACCGCGCGACCGCCGACGCCGTTCCCGCACATGGTGGTCAACGAGTTCCTGCCGCGCGCCGGAACCGACTGGAACCAGGATAAGAGAGTTGATGTCTTCGATGAGTTCATCGAGGTCAAGAACCTGGGACCCATCAACGGCAGCCTGCAGGGGTGGAAGATAGACAACCTCTCGAGCGAGGGTAACACGTCCTTCGTGTTACCCAATGTGACGCTCAAGCCGGGTGACCGGGCGGTCTTCTATGGATCGACATCGCGCATCGCTCTGTACGACAGCGGCGGGACGGTGCGCCTGACGAACAACCGGGGCGTCATCGTCGATGCGCGCAGTTATGGGGCTGTGGCGTCGCCGGACCAAACGACGTGCCGCATACCAGACGGATATTACTGGAGGTTTCCGTGCTTCCCCACGCCTGGAAACGAGAACTCGCTGACGGGCGTCGTGCCGATCCCTCCGCCGGTGGCGGAAGGGCCGCCGCCGTGCCTGATGGCCGATATCGTGCCGGCGCCGTTCCGCGACGCCGAGTGCTACGGCTATGGCGGAGATGTCTACAGCTCTGCGTATTGGGACGACCAATCGGGCTTCAATGAATACCCGGTGCAGGACTCCCTGAACAAGAACCTGGCCGTGGTGAAGTAAGCGCTGCAGAGCTCAGAAGAAAGTACTATCAACAAAAGGCCCCTCTCAACCGGGAGGAGCCTTTTGTCATGAGTGGGTAGCTTACTTGACCGCGTCGCCGCTGGGGGTGACCAGGAACCAGACGGAGCCAACGTTCTGGCCGGTGGTATCGCCGGGCTGCTTGTCCTTGGCCCAGTAATAAAGGGGCCAGCCGTTGTAGGTCACCTGCGTGGTGCCGTCGGTGCGGGTCGTCGTGCCGAACTTGCTGGCATCCAGGCCATCGCCTCCGACCGGCGCGCCGGAGCTCAGGAGCGGCGGCCAGGCGGTGGCACATTTGCCGTAGCAGTTGCTGGTGTTAGGCGTATCCTTGGTATACAGATAAAGTGACATGCCCTTGTCGTCGGCCAGGAAGGAACCGAACTTGTCATTCTTCGCAAGGGCGACATGGGCCGGGCCGGAGGGCATGACAGCCGCCGACGAGGCCTGGGTGGCCGCAGGAGCTGCCGCCGGAGCATTGCTCGCCGAGGTCGGCGCGGGAGCCGCCGCCGTCGGGGCCGCTGCGGGTGCGCAGGCACTTGCCAAAAGTGCCAGCATTAGCAGCGCTACTGGAATGGAAATACTTCGTCTCATGGTTTCTCTCTCCTTGGACTGATAAGTTTCGGGTTTCAAGGAGAAGTACGCACGCGCGCCGACGTGCGGATTGAAGGGAGCTTAAGTGGATATTAAGGAAATATGGAACGAGCTGGATATTCGGCCCGCCGGGACTATGCCGGGCGCGGGTCGCGGGAAGCCTGGATGGCAAGGTCGATGAACATCGCCGCGGACCAGCCGAAGGTCGTGGCGGCCAGCGGCGGGTTCTCGCCGGTCTCGGGGTGGTAATACTCGTAGATGTCATCGCGGCCGCAGACCAGTTCCAGGGTGCGCTTACGGAGCTCGGCGGCAACCTCGGGGTAGCCGGAACGCTGCAAGCCCTCGATCAGGAGATAGTTCACGTTGATCCAGACGGGGCCGCGCCACATCTGGTTCGGGCTGTATTTGGGGTCGTTCAATGCAACGGTCGGAACTGGGTAGCGCGGCCAGAACTCGCGTTCATCGGTGAGATGGGCGACGAGCCGGGAGGAGATCTCAGCCGGCAGCCTGCCGGTGATGAGCGGGAACAGGCCGAAGGGAGTGCGGACATCCACGCGACTGCCCAGGCAGCTCGCGCAGAATGTTCCGCTCTCCGCATCCCAGCTGCGCCCTACCATGCGCTCGACCGTTTCCTGAGCGCGCTGCTCCCACATCTGCGCGTCCGCTTTTTCGCCGATCACGGCAGCGATCCGGCTCAGGGCCTCCTGCTGGAGCACCAGGTAGGTGTTGAGGTCGGGAGCCTGCACGGGTACGCCGTCGTCCCACAGCGGGCTGTCGTCGAGACCTGAAGAGAACGGATGCAGATACTCGCACAGCCCGTCACCGTCCAGATCGTTGTGCTGGTACCACCAGCGGTTCCAGCGCACGGCGGGCTCGTAGATCTCGTTTAGAAACTCGGCATCCCCGTCCTGCTCATAGAGCTTCCAGGCTGCCCATGCCAGCAGAGGTGGCTTGGTCACGTCTGCATCGACGGGGACATCCATGTGGGTGACCACGCCCTCGTCGTGGACCGCATCTGGAATCATGCCGTCCTCGCGCTGGTGGTCGAGCATGATGCGGAACTGGTCCTGAGCCAGGCGCTTGTCGATGTGGCGGTAGGCCAGGGCGTGAAAGTAGGCGTCCCACTGCCACACGCCCACATAGTGGCTCATGGACGGAGCCATGGCCTCGCGCGTCATATAGAAGCGGGTCGAGATGAGCCCGGCGCGCATGACCCACCAGGCATAGTAGTACTGCTCGCGGTACGGGTCGGCAACCGCCGGGGCGGCCGCGAACCACTCGTGCCAGCGGCGCGCGGAGGCCTGCATGGCGCCGACCGAGCCCAGGATGTAGCGGTTGAAGCCGAGCCGGGGCGTAATGTTCAGCACGATGGCCTGGTTCCCGGCGCGCGCGTCGACTAGGAGCTGCACAGACTGGTTCTTCGCGTCGATGGACAGCGTCTCGTTCTTCAGGATCGGGGCATTCGTGGTGTAGGCGACGTTGCGGCGGATATCGCCGGTGAGCCGCAGGATGCCGCCGCGCCGGTCGAAGCGAGCCTGGTCCAGGTTGGCGTCGAACTTGATGCCGCATGAGGCGGGCGGCAGGGTGAGCACGAGCGTCTCGGGGTCGGCGAAGGCGAGCGTAAAGAGGCCCACGCTCGTGGAGCATTCGAGGCCGTGCGGGTAGGTCGTAAGATCGATATCGAGCGGATTTCCTTCCCCGTCCGTGAGCACCCAGTTGCTGATGAGCGGCGGGCGGTCGCGATAGGCAGAGAGGCGGGCGTCGAGTTTCAGCCAGCGCTCTGCGAGCCGGATGCGGAACGCATTCTCGGAGCGGTAGACGAGGATGCGCGAGGAACGGTCGCTGAACGGGATACGCCGCAGGTTGATACGGTTTTTGAGCAGGGAAAGATAGGGGGAATCAATGCTCATGGCAACTGCCCATCCGTCGATGCAAGGGCATGGTCGGATGGCACCTAATCGTGGGCAGCGCGCGCAACTTCATCAGCCTCGAAGACCACCTCCTCGTTCCCGGTGAGCTTGTCTTCGATCTTGGATACGATCAGCTGGAGGTGACCGGAATGGGCGACAAAGTCGAGGTCGTCGGCGGGGATCGTGAGCACCGGGCAGAGGACGAAGTCGGAGATCCACGATTCGTACAGGTCGTTCAGGCTCTGGAGGTAGTCGGAGGAGATGGTGCGCTCGTAGTCGCGGCCCCGGTGCGAGATACGGTCCATCAGCGTCGAGACCGAGGCGCGAAGGTAGATCATCAGGTCGGGCGGCGGGAGCAGCTGCACGGCGGTCTCGTACAGCTCGCGGTACGTCTGGTAATCGCGGTCCTGGATGTGGCCCTGGAGGTGGAGGTTCTGTGCAAAGATCTCGGCGTCCTCATACACGCTCCGGTCCTGGAGCACCGATCCGGCGTGCTGGGAGAGCTCGACGTGCGAGCGCAGGCGGCGCGTCAGGAAGAAGACCTGGGAGTGGAACGCCCAGGCGGGCATGTCGGCATAGAAGTCCGCCAGATACGGATTGTCGGAGACGGGCTCGTAGAATGGCTGCCACTCCAGTTTCCTGGAGAGCATGGTGACCAGTGTAGACTTGCCCACGCCAATGTTGCCGGCAACAGCGACAAATTTCTTCATGGGACCTCTGAGGACGGTTCAATTGTCAGAGTTCGGTCTTCGGTGGCTGGATGAGTGCTGCGCAAAGGAGCACGCAGCACTCGCCAGGTTTCATCCAGTTGCACGCGGTACAGGGCTTACTTGGGGATCTGCCCGGCGAGCTCCTTATCGATCACGCTGGTGAATGCGTTCAGCGGCTGTGCGCCAATCAGGGCCAGGCCATTGATGAAGAAGGTCGGCGTGGAGTTGATGCCGAGGTTGGTGGCGAAATCGCTGTCGGCCTGGATGTTCTTGGCGTACTTGTGCGTGGAAGCGCACTCGTTGAACTTGTTCATGTCCAGGCCAAGCTCCTGGGCATACTGCTTGTACACATCGTCGCTCAGGTTCTCACTGGCGAACAGCTTGTCGTGGAAATCCCAGAACTTGCCTTGCTCATTGGCGCATTGCGCTGCCTCCGCGGCAGGCATGGCGTTCGGATGGATGGATGTCAGCGGAAAGTCCCTGTATACAATGCGGATCTTACCAGGGTACGCGGCCAGCAAAGGCTTATAGGTTTGCTGCTCCCACTCGCGGCAGAAGGGGCACTGGAAATCGGCGAACTCGACCAGCGTGATGGGCGCGTTCGCCGGCCCGAGGCTGGGGTAGCCGTCGGTCGGGATCTTGTACCGGACGTACTGCGGCGCGCTGGTGGCTGCCTCGACAGCCGCCGGCGGCTCGGCTGAGACGGTGAAGGCAGCCGGCGTGCGGCCCCACGCCAGGTAGCCGATGATGATGCCCAGCGCGAAGGCCACGACGACCAGTACCGCGTAAAAGTGGGTTGCCTTGAAGGTAAATGTTTGCTCCGGCTTCACGACCGGCTCCTCAGAGACCAGCTCCTGAAGAGGCTCGTCCGCAGGCTCCACAGGTTCGACTTTCCTGCTGGAACCTTTGCGAGGGCTGGCCGGCCCGATCGGTTTCTTTTCAGGGGACATAAAGTCATTATAACATGCCGATCTCGCGGCCCTTTTTGGCCTTTGAAACGCCCCCGGCACATGGACGTATATGGATGTGGAGGATTTGATAACAATGGCAGCTAGGCATCACAGTATTCCCTGGTATCTCTGGCCGTTTGCCGCGCTGTGGCGGCTTCTGGCGACCATCGTGGGGCTGACGGGCCGTTTCGTGGCAATGGTATTGGGCCTGATATTCGTTGTGGTCGGCGTGATCGTGAGCTTTACGATCATTGGCGCCATCATCGGCATCCCGATGGCGATCATCGGGCTGCTGTTGTTCTTCAAGGGCGTCTTCTAGCAACGGTCTGCCATAGCCCCCTGGCTGGACATTCTCACGTGGAGCTGGCACCCGAAGAGAGCACGTTGTGCGTAACGTGCTCTCTTCGTATGCTGTCGCTTCGTCTACGGTTTCAGCTTTTCCAGCTCGTTTTCGAGCTTGTTGAGCACGTCGAAGCCGCCCTGCCAAAAAGCCTCGGAGCGGATGTCGATGCCGGCCTCCTGCAAGATCTGGGCGGGCGCTTGCGAGCCGCCCGCCGCGAGGATCTTCAGATAACGAGGCTTGAATGCCTCACCTTCCTCTTTGAACTGCCGGTAGAGGGATAGGACCAGCAGTTGCCCAAAGGCGTAGGCATACACGTAGAACGGCACATGATAGATGTGCGGTATCTGCACCCACTCCCACCGGAATTCATCGCCCAGCTCAAGTGAATCGCCGAACTGCTGCTTCAAGGTGTCAAAATACGCGGTCGAGAGGTCGTCCACCGAGGCGTGCTCCTGGATCAATGCGTGCGCCTTCTGCTCGAACAAGGCGAAGTAGGCCTGGCGCATGATGGTCGCATACGCATCGTCCATCTGCTTGAATAGCAGTTCGCGGCGCACCGATTCGTCGCTCTCTTCGGACAGCAGCTTGTCGGTCAGCATCATCTCGCCGAACGTGGAAGCCGTCTCGGCCAGCGGCAGGGAAGCCTGGAAGGTGAACAGATTGTGCCCGGTTGCCAGCATCGAGTGGATCGCATGCCCGAGTTCGTGGGCCATCACGGCAACATCGCGGGGCCGGCCCTGGTAGTTCAGCAGCACGTAGGGCGTCATTTCGGGGGTGATGGAGGCGCAGAACGCTCCGTTGTCCTTGCCCTTGCGGATCTCGCTGTCCAGGTGGTCCTGGTCGAAGACGCGCCGGGCCATCTCTGACATCACCGGGTCGAAGCTGCGGAACGAATCGAAGACGATGTTCGCGGCCTCGTCGAATTCATATCTCTTTTGAGATTTCGTGACCGGCGCATAGATGTCGTAACGGCGGAGCTTGCCCGCCCCGATATGCCGCGCCTTCAGCCGGAAGTAGCGCTGGAAGATGGACGCGTTCTGCTCGGATATGCCCAGCAGGGCGGATACCGCCTCGTCGGGAATGTCGTTGGAAAGGTTGCGCGCCGAGATGGGGCTGGGATACTTCCGCAACGAGATGTTCTCGTTGTGCCAATCGCGGACGATGGTCTGGTACATCTGACCGAGGATCGGGCCGTCCGCATTGAAGACCCGGAATTGCTCCTGGTAGCTGCGGGCGCGCACGTCCGGGTCGGGGCTGAAGCGATAGGCCGCGAGCTCGCCGAGGGTTAGCTCCTTTGTTTCGCCGTCCAGCTCCAGCTTGTAGATATAGCGGTTGGTGATCGCGTCGTACAGCGTGTTCAGCGCGCTGATACCCGTGACGTTCTTGATGTTGACGATCTTCTCTTCCGGCTCCGTCAGCGTATGCGGCTTAAACTTGCGGATCTGCTCGAGGTAGTAGCGATAGTCACCCGAGGCATCCAGGAGGCGCTGTGCATTCTGCTCATCGACATCCTTCCACCACAGGCTGAAGAACAGTGTGCGGTTGCCCATTTCCGCGGCGAACAGGTCCACCCGCGCCTGCAGGGTCTGCGCGGCCTGATCCTGCGTGTTGGCTGCGAAGGAGAGGGCGGCGAACCCGAAGATCCGGCTCAGGATGCGGCCGATCGCCTCCGATTTGCGTACGATCTCGATGAATGCCTCGGGCTGCATATCCGGTTGGAGGCCGCCGCGCGCGCCCTCGAAGGATGTCACCAACTCTTCCACGTTGTCAAAAGCGGCCTGCAGTTCGGGGCTGTCATAACCGGTGAACAGGTCGCCAAGGTTCCAGTGCGTTTGTACGAAGGCCATGTGCACATCTCCAATAAGTGCTGATCTGGGATGGATCGGATGGCACCGATTCTACTGCATGCAGCGCTGCATGCAGCGCCAAAAGGGCGGCCGCCGGTCGGTCCGGTGTATCATTGCGACTGCCTGCGCGTGGTATCGCGGCCGGTCACAGCCCGTGGCCGATCTTCTAGGGAGCTTTCGATCATCTTACATGCCTCCTCTCGCAATCGCACTGCTGCTCAGCTCCGCGGTCCTGCACGCCCTGTGGAACCTGCTGCTCAAGCAATCGGAACAAAAATACATGGTGATGGCATGGCAGATCATCCTGAGTGGGGGCTTCGCGCTGGCCGGCCTGTTCTTCACCGGCCTGCCGCCCCGTTCCATGTGGCTGTTCGCCATAGCAAGCGGCACGCTCGAGGCGCTCTACTTCGGCCTGCTGACATTTGCCTATAACGATCACGACTTTTCGCTGGTGTACCCGGTGGCGCGCGGTGCCGCGCCTGCGCTGGTCGTGATCTGGACTGCGTTGTTCCTGCACGAAATACCGAGCATCGGGGGCTTGGCGGGCATCGGCCTGATCGTGTGCGGCCTGGTGATCATTGGAGCCACGAGTCTGTTCCAGAACGGAAGCACCAGACCCCAATTCCGGGGCGTCGGCGCTGCCCTGGGCGTCGCATTCATCATCTCGCTATATACGCTTGTGGACGGCGCGGCGGTCAAGAGAGGCCCGGCGCTCCCGTACGGCCTGAGCTTCTTCGTCCTCATGCCGATGCTGACCACGCCGTTCGTCGTGCGCCACTACGGCTGGCCTCCGCTCATGCGCAACTTCCGGGCGCAGCCGGCCCGGCTGCTGCTGGTCGGCTTCATCGCAGTGGTGGCATACCTGTTCGCGCTATTCGCCTATTCAATCGCGCCGGTGAACTATTCCGAAGCCATCCGCGAGGTGAGCGTGGTCATGGGAGCCTTTGCTGGCTGGTATTTCCTTGGGGAGCAGATGGGGAAGATCCGCATCCTGGGTGCCTTCGCCATCCTGGTGGGAATCTTGATGATCGCGGTATTAGGGTAGCTTCTCCCACTACGCGGTCTGAGCCCCGTAACGAAAAAGGGCGGCCCGATCGGGCCGCCCTTTTTCAAATTTCGGGACTGCAGGTGTCCCCGTTAGTGTTGCAGTGCCGCGAAATGATTCTTGAGGGTGTAGTGGATATAGTTCTGCCAGAGCGCGATAATCTCTTCCTGGCGATAGTCGTGATCGGAGAAGGTTTGCAGGATCACGCGGCCGTCATAGCAGCTTGCCAGCACGCCTTCTCCGCTGGACGGGCACGCCGAGAGGCCTGCCAATCGTCAGGGCGTTACCGTCGCCGGTAGCATCTTGTGCTGTTCCTCGTAATGAGCCCAGGCCATGTACGAGCGAGTTGCCGAGTCAATACCTGCATTTTGCTGGTCGGCGATTGCTTTGGCCCAAGCCGTGTACGAGCGGGTCGCTGAGTCCACCTGGCTGTTGTGCTTTTCCACGATTGCCCTGGCCCACGCCATGTAGGAGCGGGTCGCTGAGTCGATCGGAGCTTTCTGTAGCGCCTCGATCTCCCTGCTCAAAACCATACGGGACTGCCCAGCCGCATCGATTTCGCTCAATTGGGGTCCCGCCGAAAACACGTTGCTCTGAGTCCCTCGCGGGGTGGCTGCCCGGAGTACTGTCCGTCCCGCGAACGTGAACAGCGCCGCCAGAGCGATGGCAGCTAAAGCGTAGTGCAAGCGTCTTGCAGACATCTCAACCTCCAAAAGTCGCACCGGTTCTCGCCCTCCAATTCCAGTCAGCCTTGCAGTCGGGCGTTGTTGCGACCATCAATGGTGCCAATTTAGCACGGCGTCGCAAAAGAAGTGCAAAAGAATCCGGGAACCACCGCAAAAAGAAGACTCAGACGGGGAATCGAAAAGGCCTGCAAATGCAGGCCTTGATCTGCTCGTGTTCTTGTCAGACAGTGAAAACGGTCAGGCGTCCTGAGATTGCAGGGCCACCTCCACTGCCTGCTCCAAAGTCATGTCGGCGCCCTGTTCCCAAGCCCTGGCAAACGCTGCCGCGTCCAGCTTCGCACGCAAGGCCGCGATGGCGCGATCGTTGTCGCCTCGAACACCATGCTCCGGAGTAGATTGGATTAGCAAACGCTGCGCCTGCGCTGCACCCCAGAGCATTGCGGATCGGATCGAACGATCCTGTGAGCATGCCACCGAGCCCAATCCTTCCAGGGCCCTGATCATGTCCAATCGATCTCCCTTGCGCCGAGCCGCCAGGAGACTCTCCCTGAAAAGTGCACCTGCCCGGTCGTCGTTACCTTCCTTATGCTCAACCAGTCCCAACGCATGCAGTGCACGCGCCTCGGCTACATCATCCCGGAGTTCCTTCAGCTCCGGTAGACTTTCCCCCAGCAGCGTCCGCGCGCGGGAATTGTCACCCTGGTAGTACGCGATCTGGCCGATGTATAGCTTCATGTTGGCGACAGCCCCCTTGGCATGGGCCTTCTCAAAGAAGCCGAGGCCTTGCGCGGCTTGCTGGGCTGCGAGCGAATAGTTGCCCTCGATGAGTGCAATCTGGCTCAGGTGGTGCAGAATCCAGCCGAGCGGCAGCGCATCCTGCAATGCTTCATAGAGTGGTCTGCTCTCTTCAAGGAGCTCAACTGCCCTACCGTGATCGCCTTGCAGGTAAGCGAAGACGCCGGCGTTTTGAAGCATATACGCGCGGAGGCCGGTCGGAACGGACTGTGCCGCCGTCGAGGCGAGCACTTGCTCGAACCATTCCCGTCCCTCGACCCAATCGGAGCGGACATACCAGAACCCGGTAAGGGCGGTACACAGGCGCAGGTTCTGTTCTGTCAAGGCATGTTCCAACGAGAACCGAAGGGCGGCTCGCAAGTTCGCCTGTTCTGCCTCCAGGCGATTGAGCCAGGCCGGTTCGGCCGCCCCCCACAGATAAACCGGCCCGGATTCTTTCGCGAGCGCGAGAAAGAAATCGAGATGGCGTCGTTGGACGGTCTCCTTCCCCCCGGCATGCTCCAATTTCTCGCGCGCGTATTCAAGGATCGTTTCCAGCATACGGAAACGCGCTTCACCAGATTGGGTCTCGATCGTAATGAGCGATTTGGACACGAGATTTGACAGCAGATCGACTACTGCAGTCCCCTTCGCGCTCGCGGCAGCGCACACACTCTCTGCTGCTTCCACGGTAAATCCCCCGGCAAAGACAGACAATTGACAAAAGAGCATCTGCTCATCGGAAGAGAGCATGTTATAGCTCCAATCCATCGTGGCGCGCAGCGTCTGCTGGCGGGGGAGAGCAGCCCGGTCGCCGGCTGTCAGCAAATTGAATCTCTCGTCCAGTCGCCTGGCGATCTCCCGGATAGGCAACACGTCTACCCGTGCAG
>DATKAF010000283.1:0-4097 GCA_035498395.1 Anaerolineales bacterium | reverse complement strand
GCGATTCGCCCAAACAAGCCCCGCGTTAGTCCGTCCGATTCGTGTTTTCTGTGTACTATTTCCAGGTTTGTTATTAGGACGTTTCCAGGACTTGGGAGACTCCCCTCATCTTATGGCAGGCCACCCAGTGCCCGGTTTCGGCCTCGCGCCATGCCGGCGCGTTGAGGCAGCACTCGTCTTCCGCAAGTGGGCAGCGCGGATGAAACCGGCATCCAGCGGGCAGATCAGTCAGGCCGCGCAGTTCCCCGCGCAGGTGCACACGCTGCCGCGCCCGGGTCTTGAGCGGGTCGGGCAGGGGCACAGCCGACAGCAACGCCTGCGTATAAGGATGCAACGAGTTCGTATACAACTCCTGCCGTGAGGCGAGTTCCACAAGACCGCCGAGGTACATCACCGCCACACGGTCACATAGATGCCGCACCATGCTCAAGTCGTGGGCGATGAATAGATAGGTAAGCTTCAGGTGATCCTGCAACTCCTCGAGCAGGTTCACCACCTGCGCCTGGATCGAAACGTCCAGCGCGGTGATGGGCTCATCACACACGATGAACTGCGGGTTACTGGCAAGGGCGCGTGCAATGCCCACGCGCTGGCGCTGCCCGCCGGACAGCTCATGAGGATAGCGATTGAAGTAGATCTTTTCGAGGTTGACCAGGTCGAGCAGTTGTTCCACACGGTGGCGTTGCTCCTCCCGATTACCAATGTGATGCACTCGCAGCGGTTCTCCCACGATGCGCGAGATCGTCCAACGCGGATTGAGCGATGCGTAGGGATCCTGGAAGATGATCTGCATGTCGACGCGCAATTGGCGCAGCGCCAGGCCCGACTGCATGGTTAGGTCGATCCCCTTGAACAAGACGCTGCCTGAGGTGGGGCGGTATAGCTGCAGGATGGTGCGTCCCACAGTCGTCTTCCCACAGCCGCTCTCGCCCACCAAGCCGAGCGTCTCGCCAGTGAGAATATCGAATGAAACCCCGTTGACAGCCTTGATTGCGCCCACCTGGCGCCGTAACACGGCCCCGCGGGTGATGGGAAAGTATTTCTTCAGGTCCCTAACGCTGATCAGCACTGTCCTGTCACTCACCGCGGCCTCCCGTCAAGTACGTCTACCCAGCAGGCGGCTCGGTGGTCGGGGGTGACCTCCAGAAGCGGCGGGTTCTCATGCTGACAGCGCTCGATGGCATAACGGCAGCGCGGCGCAAACGGACAGCCCGGGGGCAGGCGCGTGGCGTCCGGCGGCGAACCCGGGATGGCGGATAGCTTATCCAGTTCGCCAGTGTCCATGCGTGGCAGCGATTGCAGGAGCGCCAGCGTGTACGGGTGCAGCGGCTGGTGATAAAGCTGGAATACGTCGGTCTCTTCCATCAAGTAGCCGCTGTACATCACGGCCACGCGGTCAGCAAGCTCGGCGATCACTGCCAGATCGTGGCTGATCCAAATCACCGCCATATCCAGTTGGTCGCGTAGATCCTTGACCAGGTCCAGAATCTGTACCTGGATCGTCACATCCAGCGCGGTGGTCGGCTCATCGGCAATCAGCAGCCGGGGATTGCAGGAGAGTGCCATGGCGATCATCACGCGCTGGCGCATGCCTCCCGAGAAGTGGTGCGGATAATCCTCCAGGCGCATGGCCGGATTGGGGATGCCGACCTTGTCCAGCAGGTCGATCGAAACCTGGCGCGCTTCCTTCTCGCTCAACCCTTTGTGTACCATCATCGTCTCGCCGATCTGGCGTCCGATGGTCAGTACCGGGTTGAGAGAGGTCATCGGGTCCTGGAAGATCATGGAGATATCTTTGCCGCGCACTTGTTGCATTTCCGGGATCGATAGACGCAGCAGGTCGCGCCCGGCGAAGTCGACCTCGCCCGAGACGATGCGGCCCGGCGGCTGTGGGATCAGGCGCATGACCGAGAGCACGCTCACGCTTTTGCCACATCCACTCTCGCCTACAATACCCAGGGTCTGCCCGGGGTTGACGGAGAACGACACGCCGTTCAGCGCGTGAACTGTGCCTTCCAGTGTATGGAATTCAACCTTCAGATCGTGTACGTCGAGCAGCATGGGATCCACGCCCGCCTACTCCTGTGCACCCGCCAGCGACTGCGGGTCAAGCGCATCGCGCAGCCCATCGCCGACAAAGTTGATGGCAAGCACCACCAACAGGATCAAAGTGCCTGGGAAGAACCACATCCACGGCGCCGCCTCCAACTGGTTATAAGCCTCGTTGAGCATGTTCCCCCAAGTGGCGGTCGGTGGCTGAACACCCATGCCAAGGAAGCTGATGTAAGCCTCTGAGAGGATGGCGTTGGCTACCTCGAGTGTGGCTGTAACGATGATGGGTGCCATGGCGCTCGGCAGGATATGCTCGAAGATGATCGAGAAATCGGCCGCGCCAGTGGCGCGCGCCGCGGTGACAAACTCCTGCTCCTTCAGCGAGAGGAAGCTCGAGCGCACAATGCGCGCCAGGTACATCCACGATGTCAGGCCGATAACTCCGACAATGATCACTACGCTACCGCTGAAGGTGCGGCCCAGGAACGTAAAGGTGGGCGTCTGTCCGGCAAAGAACTTGGCTAGTACAATCAGCAAGAACAACTGCGGGATGTTGAACACGGCCTCAGTGAAGCGCATCAGCGCGCTATCAATGACTCCCCCGAAGTAGCCTGCCACCGCTCCGATCAACACGCCGACTGTCAGCGATACGGCTACCGCTAGGACGCCGATCAGGATCGATATCTGCCCGCCGTAGACGGTACGGGCCAGGATGTCGCGCCCGGCCAGGTCGGTGCCAAACGGGTGGATACCGGACGGCGCGCTGATCTTCTGCCGCAGGTCGACCATGTTAGCATCCGTTTCGCTGAAGAACAGCGCTCCGACGGTCACATAGAGGATCAGGCCGACCAGGATCCAGATGCCCACCAGGGCCATACGATGACGCCGGAAACGCTTCCATGCAACCTGCCCGGGTGTGAGGGGCTCGCGTCCAAGGATCTCGTCGAGCTTAAGGACGGGACTTGAAACAGCGGTCGTCATCGGCTACTCATATCGGATGCGAGGGTCAAAATAGGTGTAGACGATATCGGTGATCAACTGGAACACTACCACCAGAACGGCAATGATTAACAGGATGCCCATCGTCACTGGAATGTCCCCGGCGTTGGAGGCTTTATAGAATAAGCGGCCCATGCCTGGCCAGCCGAAGATGGCCTCGGTCACTACCGTGCCGCCCAGCAGCAGGGGCATGTCAAGGCCCACGATTGTTACGAGCGGCAGCGCCGCATTCTTGAGCGCATGCCCTCTCAGCACCATTTGCTCGGGCAGGCCCTTGGCATACGCCGTGCGGATGTAATCCTGGTGGATTACCTCGAGCATCTGCGAACGGACGTAGCGGCTGTAACTCGCAAGGCTGACGACAGAAAGCGCCGTCAACGGCAGGATCATGTGCAACAAGACCTGCCCAACCGTTGGACCGATGCCCAGATCGTACATGCCGACAGTGGGCAGAGCGGGCAGCCCCCAGCGCTGGAAGTTCACGCCAAAGATATAGATCAGCATCAACGCCAGCCAAAAGATCGGCATCGAATAGCCGATGAACGATAAGGTTGTAATGAAGTTGTCCCAGAAAGAATACTGGTGCAGCGCCGAGTAAGTGCCGACCAGCAATGCCAGGATGATGACGATGATCTCGCTGGCTACCATCAGCAACAGCGTGTTGCCAATCCGCTCGCCAATTACTTCGATGGCGGGCCGCTTCTCCTGGAAAGAATTGCCGAAGTCGCCGCGCATAACCCCCCTGCGCGTGCCGTAGGAATCGAGAATACCGTCGCCATTCAGGTCGACCTTCATCCAATCGTTGCCAACCAGCCAAATCAAATATTGTTCGACCACCGGCTTGTCGAGCCCGAGTTGGCGTTCGAGGCGAGCGCGGTCCTCAGGTTGCAGGCGGCGACGCTCGCCTCCGAACGCAGCCAGGGGATCACCCAAACTGCCTGTAAGGATGAACAACAACGCCGTGATGATAAGAAGCAATGGCACGGCTTGCAGTAGTCGGCGGATAATATAGTGCGTCATGAGAAAGGATCAGTCGGCAGGATACT
>DATKAF010000282.1:0-6642 GCA_035498395.1 Anaerolineales bacterium | reverse complement strand
CAGCGCAATCTGCTCATCGCCGCGCCCGGTGAGCCTGAGGTAGCGCAGGGTTTCGATGTCAACCGGAAAGATGCCGCATGTTGCGCCGTACTCCGGCGCCATGTTGCTGATCGTGGCGCGATCGGCCAGTGGTAGCTCCGCAATCCCCGGTCCGTAGAACTCGACAAACTTGCCCACGACGCCGAGCTTTCTCAACGCCTGCGTCACTGTGAGGACGAGATCGGTGGCTGTTGCGCCCTCGCGCAGCCTGCCGGTCAGCTTGTACCCGACCACCTGCGGCACCAGCATCGAAACAGGCTGTCCAAGCATCGCAGCCTCGGCCTCGATACCGCCGACTCCCCACCCCAGCACGCCCAGGCCGTTAATCATCGTTGTATGCGAATCGGTCCCGACGAGGGTATCTGGATAAGCGTAGAGTTGTCCGTCTACTTCGGCTGTGAAGACGACCCGCGCCAGGTATTCCAGATTCACCTGATGGCAGATCCCCATCCCCGGCGGCACCGCCGAGAAGTTCCGGAAAGCCGTCTGCCCCCACTTCAGAAACGCATAGCGCTCGCGGTTCCGCTGAAACTCGAGCAGCGAATTCGCATCGTATGCCTTCGGGGTGCCGAACTCATCCACCTGCACCGAGTGGTCGATGACCAGTTCGGCCGGAACGAGTGGATTAACGCGTTCGGGATCTCCACCGAGCGTCTTGATTGCATCGCGCATGGCGCCCAGATCGACGACCGCCGGGACGCCAGTGAAGTCCTGCATCAGGACCCGGGCTGGCATGTACGCGATCTCGCGGCTCGGCTCGGCCTTGGCGTCCCACTTGGCAAGGAATTCGATGTCCCCGGCGGTGACGTTGACGCCATCTTCGCGCCGGAGAAGATTCTCGAGCAGAATCTTCAGGCTGAATGGCAAACGGCTCAGGTTGAAGCCGCGCGCTTCAAGGGCAGGCAGACGAAAGATGGTGTGAGACTGATTGCCGGCTTTCAGCGTGGCTCGGCTGGCAAAGCTGTTCATCAGGGAAGGACCTTTCTATCCGCGACTGGGCGGATGGAATCGAGAATCGTTGTACAGGCATCAAACCGCGAGAGTTCTCCGGCCGGCTGACCACTTTGGCCCGGCAGGGAGAGTCAACTTTCAACGGCTATAGATTACTCAGCGCGAGGAAGACCGTCCACGGTCGTGGCGCCCGCGGCGAAAGCGTTTGAGCGGCGGCTGTGCGGAGGTGGTGGTGCGCATGGCTGACACAGCGATTCTATCGTGCTGCGGTTATCGCTGGAAAAGGAAAACTCCCGCCTTCAGGCCGGACCCTTGCATGGTTCGGTGTCACAGGCTACGCTCTAGCCAAAGTCCCGGAGGTCATCGATGCTCTTGCGCACTGGACTCTTGGCCATTGCCGCTGTATGCCTGTCCTCAACATCTTTTTGCCAGACCGCTTCAGCTCCTGCTGCGCCTCCGGCAAGCAAATGGCCGACAACTGACGGCACGGCGGTGCTGCCGGATTTCCGCTTCGGCACCGGTGAAACACTTCCTCAACTCAAGTTGCACTACCTCACGCTGGGAACTCCGCATCGCAATGCAGCCGGGCATACAGATAATGCGGTTCTTCTCCTGCACGGAACCGGGGGGAGCGCTCACTCGCTGCTGAACCCCATATTTTCCGATGTTCTGTTCGGACCCGGGTCAATTCTCGACATCACGAAGTACTTCATCATCCTGCCCGACGATATCGGCCATGGAGAGAGTTCAAAGCCTTCGAACGGCATGCACGCGCATTTCCCTGCGTACGACTACGATGACATGGTTCGCAGCCAGCGCATGATGCTCGACGAGATGAAGATCGACCACCTGAGACTCATCCTGGGGACCTCGATGGGTTGCATGCAGACCTTCGTATGGGGCGAGACGTATCCCGGCTTTGCCGATGCTCTCGCACCGTTCGCGTGCCTGCCTGTCCAGATCGCAGGGCGCAACAGGATGATGCGCTACATGATTATCGAAGGCATCAAGCGCGATCCCGCGTGGATGGGCGGCGAATACAAGAGCGAGCCGGTGCAGGGATTGCGACTTGCCAACACGCTCATCATGATCATGGGGTCGGCACCCCTGCGCATGCAGAAGCTGTATCCCACTCGCAAGGACGCGGAGCAGTTTGTCGACAGCTACTGGGCGCGCACAGAAACCAGCCCCGATGCGAATGACATGATCTTCTACTTCAACGCAAGCCGTAACTACGACCCGAGCCCACGGCTTGAAAGCATCACAACGCCCGTGCTCTGGATCAACTCAGCCGACGACTACATCAATCCGCCGGAATTGGGAATCGCAGAGAAGATGGTCAAGCGCATGCCGAATGCGCGATTCATCCTGCTCCCGATCTCCGATGCGACACGCGGCCACGGCACGCATACAGACGCCGCGGTGTGGACGAACTATCTTGCAGAATTCATGAAGGCGACGGAGCCGAAGAAATAGCGCATCGCCAGAGCAACGTCTCCCTCCTCGGCGCGGGCTCTTATACTTGAAGAGAACGCATTCCTCCAAGGTCTCTACATCGTTGAACATCTACAAAACCATCGAAACGCTGCGCGGACGCTTCGTTGCCTGGTTCATGCGCCGGATGCCCACCGAGCGGCAACGGCTCCTGGCACTTACGATCCTGGCCGGCGGGGCGTGCGGGTTGGCGGCTGTGGCGTTTCACCTCTGCATCGCATGGGCTGAGGCTCTGTTCATCAATCGAGCCAATTACGCGCCGGGGCACAGCTGGATCTTCTGGACGATCGTGACGCCCGCGCTTGGAGGCCTCGTTGCCGGGGTGGGCCTGACATACTTTGCCCCGGCGGCGGCGGGCAGCGGCATTCCACAGGTGAAGGTCGCCTTCAGACTTCGCGCGGGTTACGTCACCCTTCGGGAAACCATCGGCAAATTCGTCCTCTGCGCCCTGCAGATTGGATCCGGCGCCTCATTGGGACTGGAAGGTCCGACAGTGCAGATCTGCGCGGGCGTCAGCAGCCTGCTTGCGCGTGCTGCCCGGCTCAGCCCGACGAACTGCCGGCGCATGGCCTCGGTGGGAATGGCGGCGGGGATTGCGGCGGCCTTCAATGCTCCGATTGCAGCCATCACCTTCACTCTCGAAGAACTGATCGGCGACCTCGATCAGACGATGCTCTCCGGGGTGATTGTGGCGGCGGCACTGGCGGCGGTGGTCGAGCACTCCATTCTCGGCTCCAACCCTGTGTTTCATATGCCGCAGCACTACAGCCTCGGTGCCTCCTCGTCGCTGGTCTGGTATGCGCTGCTGGGCCTGCTGGCAGCCGGCGTCTCGATTGCGTTCACAGACTCCCTGCTGGGCCTGCGCGCCCTGTTCAAGCGCTGGACGTCCGTTCCGCGCTGGCTTCATCCTGCGATTGGCGGACTGGCAACAGGCGCTCTGGCCGTTACCGGCTTTCTTCTGTTCCATCTCAACGGCATTGCGGGAGATCCCTACAAGACTCTCGAACTCGCCCTCACCGGAACAATGCCGTTGTATTTCATGGCAACGTTCTGCGTTCTGAAGATGGCGGCGACGGTTTCGTCGTATTCGAGTGGGGGTTCTGGCGGAATCTTTGCTCCATCGCTCTTCATGGGCGCGATGCTGGGCGGGGCCGTGGGGTATCTGGATGTGACCGTGTTCCACCACCCGGCCGATTCGATCGGAGCCTTTGCGGTTGTGGGGATGGGAGCCGTCTTTGCCGGGATTGTCAGGGCACCGATGACCTCGATCCTGATTGTCTTTGAGATGACGGGTGGGTATGGGCTGGTTCTGCCGCTGATGATCGCAAACATGAGCGCGTTCGCGCTTGCCCGGCACTGGCGTCCGGTGCCCGTCTATGAAGCCCTGCTGGCGCAGGACGGTATTCGCCTGCCGCATGGCAACAAGCCGCCTGGCCCGTCTGGGACGAAGGCGATCACAACCGATCTGCCAGCGGTGGACGCCACAGCCTGAACGCATGCCAAACCGCTGGACAATCCGGGTGCCGCGGCTCCCTGCCCTTGGTCTCGTTCTCTTGCAGGGAATTACCCTCCGATCCGCCACAATGGAGAAAAGCTGGAGACCCTCGCCGTCCGCCCGGTCCGCCACAAAACAAAAAAAACGCGCGTCAACATATGCATGTTATTGATATTAAACTATTTATGCTAGAATTAACCGTGCCAAAATGCGCCAAAATGCGCCACTTTGCGCCAAACGAAGCCGCCTAACGCGGCTCCATGTTGTAGAGGAAGATGGCGCGCAGCTCCAGATAGGGTCCGTGGAACTCTCTGGGTAGAGGGGGGTAGTTCGACCCGGTAAGCGCACCCCAGGCTGCACGGTCGAGGCCGGTATCGCCTGAGCGGCCCTCCAGCACCATGCTGCCCTCCATGATGCGGCCATTGGGCAGCACCTTGAAACGGATCACAACCGCACCCTTCTTCAGAATAGGGGGATTGACCTCGTCGGGGATCAGCGGATCCCAGGTTCGCTCCGTCTCCCGATGCCAGCGAAGCAACCAGGAGTTGAAATCGACGCCCTCGGTGTCTGACAAGACCTGAACGCCGCCACTGCCTGCACCCGGATGCATTGCGAGACCTCCGCCGCCCGATGGGACCTGATTCGCCCCGGGCGAGCTGTGGGAGGCGCCCTTCATGGCTTCGCGAAGCTGGTCGGCTGGATTTGCTGAACCCATCGCAAAGTTGGGTTTTGCCGGCACGGGTGAAAGGCGCGGCGCTTCGGCCGGCTCCGGGTTGGGCTGCGGTGGTGGCGTAGGAGCGGCCGTTGCCTGCTGTTGCTGCGGTTCCGGCGCCGGCTCGGGGGGCGCGGGCGGCGCAGCCTTCTTGAGATCTTCCAGCGTCTTTTTGTCGATGTGGGGCTGCTTCTCCGGGACCGGCTTGACCTGAACCTTGGGTTGGAGATTCTTCAAGACATCCGGGGGCAGATCAAGATAGGTAAGGTCCTTTCGCTGCTTAATGGCATCGAAGGGATCGATCACCTGCGGAACGTGGAAGAGATAGCGCGGGACCCAGGTAATTGCCGAGATCAGCAGGATGTGAATGAGGAGCGCGAGCCAGACTCCCTCGCGCAGGCGAGCCCAGCGGCGCTCGTCCTCGAGCTCGCTGATCATCTGCAGGAGCTCGTGTGTGTCGTAGTCTACCCAGCGCGAAGTGGAAGGCCCGCGAAAGGCCGTCTCGGCCACCCGTTCATCGTCGGGAAGGGACAGATGGAGCGGTCCGTTGCTCACCCTTCCCTTTTTGGGGGTCGACTCGGCCTGTTCGCTCGATGTGGGCTTGGCTTCGCTGGTGGGCATACTTCAGGCATTGGGCAGCCTGGGACGTAAACGCCCGGCCAGCTCCGTTGGAGTCCTTTCTTTTTATTCTCTCATTCCCTGAGTTCTGGGGGAACCAAGCCCGGCCATTTTCCGGCACGTACAATGAATCTTTCTGAATGGACGGATTTCAGCGCGGAAAGGGGCTGTTTGAAGAGGCTTTTTCAAGGACTTTGGGTGAAATGGAAGCTGGTGATCCTGCCGGCACTGGTCAAACTGGGCTTTTGGGGCGCAGGAGCCGTGGCGATGCTGGATTCGTCGACGATTCCAGTCCCGATGGACGCCATCCTGGCGGTGTGGATCTGGAACGACAGGAGCCATTTTTGGCTCTACTGCCTGATGGCGTCGGCCGGCTCGGCGATTGGAGGGCTTCTGCCCTACGCCCTGGGCCGTGTGGGCGGCGAACTGTTTCTTCTGAAGCGGGTGGATCGCGCGCGGTATGAGCAGATCAAGCTTCGCTTTGAGAGGCAGGAGTTCCTGGCGATGGCGATTCCGTCGGCCCTGCCGCCGCCAACGCCGTGGAAGGCCTTTGTCTTTGCCGCGGGCGTGTTTGAAATGCGCGTCGTTCCGTTTATGCTGGCTGTCTTTACGGGCAGGCTGGTGCGGTGGCTGATCCTTTCCCTGCTGGTCTTGAAGCTCGGGCCTGGAGCCGTGCTCCTTGTGGCTCACCACGCTATGAGAGCTTTCCTGGTGGTCGCGGGTCTCGGCGTGTTGTGGTTTGCCTGGTGGTGGTCAAAGAAGTGCAAGTCGGGTGAGATCGAGATTCACAAATAGTCCTGCAGCGCACGGGTGACAGCGCGATGAAACTTGGTCTGCAAGTCTGGGGCAGTGAGGGGGACGTTGCGCCATTCACCGCGCTTGCAGCCGGTCTCGTCGATGCAGGACACGAGGTCAGGCTGGTTGTCACCGACAACCTGGGTCGCGACTACAGCGGACTGGCGAGCCGCTTCGGGTTTGAGATGCAGGTGGTTTCCGCTCCGAAAATGCCCCCGCCTGCCGAGACGGAGAGAATCTGGCGCGAGATCATCGACACACGCGATCCGTTGCGACAGATCGGGCTGATCCTGAAATACGGCTTCGACCCGGTGATGGAGGAGATGTACGCCGCCGCAAAGGAGCTGTGCGCCAGCAGCGACGCGGTGGTAGGGCACTTCTTTCTTTTTCCGCTTGCGGTCGCCGCTGAGAAGGCCGGTGTGCCGATAGCAACGCTGAACGTTGTGCACAACTGCATTCCGTCGCGATTTATGTATCCGGCTGGACTGCCAAACCTCGGGCAATGGTCGTATCCCATCGGCTGGAGCCTGATCCGGCT
>DATKAF010000281.1:0-6099 GCA_035498395.1 Anaerolineales bacterium | reverse complement strand
GGTATCGACGATACCCCAGGTGACCAGCTCCGAGACCCTGCCGCTGTCCGAGGTGACACGCGCGATGAGGCGCCCGACCGCCGTCTGCGCATAGTACGACAGGGAGAGGTCCTGCAAATGGTCGAACATGATCTTCCGCAGGTCATACTGCACGCGCTCGCCGAGCACGCCTGCCAGGTAGACGAATGTGAAGACCGTACACGCCTGCAGCAGGATGATGCCGCCATAGATCGCGGCCAGGTGCATCAGGGCAGCCATGTCCTTGGGGTTAATCCCCTGGTCGATGAACTGCTTGTTGATGTATGTGAAGAAGGCATCGGTTGTCGACGTCAATACGATGGCTATGAAGAACCCAAGCACCCACTTCCAATGCGGCCGCATCAGTCCCGCGATGCGGCGCACCACGGGAGTTGTCAGCTGCGATGTGTATTCTTCTTCTTCGATTTCGATAAGCTCATCGGCCATTATGGTATCTCCAACACACCCGGCGATTCGGGCGTGGATAGCTCTTGTGTAAGTCGTTCATCGATGCGCGTCTGGATCTGGTAGATCTGCCAGTAGATGCCATCCTTGTCGCGCAGCAGCTCGTGGTGCCTGCCGCTTTGCACGATCCGGCCCTTGTCCATGACCAGGATCAGGTCGGCGTGCATGAGCGATTGGATGCGGTGCGCGATGATAAACGTCGTGCGGTTCTGCATCAGCCCGTAGAGCGAGGCCCGGATCTCAGCTTCCGTTTCGGTATCGACCGATGAGGTCGAGTCATCCAGGATGAGGATCGGCGGGTTCTTGAGGAGGGTCCGGGCGATGGTAATGCGCTGCTTCTGACCGCCGCTGAGCGTCACGCCCTTTTCGCCGACCAGTGTTTCATAGCCGTGAGGAAAGCCGAGGATCACATCGTGAATGGCGGCCGCTTTTGCCGCGCCTTCCAGCTCGTGCCGGGACACCGTATGGCCGACGCCGTACAGGATGTTCTCGCCAATGGATCGGCTGAAGAGGAATGGCTCCTGTTGTACAATGCCGATATGCTGCCGCAAATAGGCGCGGGGGTAGTCACGCAATTCGGCGCCGTCCAGTTGAATGCTACCCGATGTGTACTCGTGGAAGCGAGGCAGGAGATTGACAAGGGACGTCTTGCCCGAGCCGGTCGATCCAAGCAGAGCCACAGACTGACCGGGGTCCACTTGAAACGAGATGTCCTTGAGCACGTCTTCCTTGCCATCGGCATAAATGAAAGACACGTTGTCGAAGATCAACCGACCCTTGACGGGTTTCGCCGGCTGCAGTTTTCCCTCGGTCAGCGGCTCGCGCGGCTCCTTGACGATCTCCATCAGGCGGCCGTAGGAAACGAGACCGGTGGACGTCTGAACGATCATACGGCCCAGATTGCGGATCGGCCAGATCAGCCAGACGACCAGGCCAACGTAAGTCAGGTAGTTGCCGACCGTGATCACTCCTTGGATCGCCATGAGGGCGGCTGCCACGAAGCCCAGCAACATTTGGAAGCCCAGGATGATATCGGAGAGCGGCCAGAAGAGGGCATGCATGATGAGCAGCAAGCGGCCCTTCAGGTACTTGCTCCAGTTATCCTTCTCGAACTTGGCCTTCTCATAGTCCTGCCGGGCAAATGCCTTTACGACCCGCACGCCGGTCAGGTTCTCCTGCAGCGTCGTGGAGAGGATCGCTTCCTGCGCCTGGTAGGCCTCGTACCGCACGGTGAGGCGCTTGAAGAACCAGAGCGAGAGGACCAGCACGAACGGTATGGCGACAACCGAGAGCAAACCCAGCTTCGCGTTCAGGTGGAGGATCGCAGCCCAGTTGATGATGAATAGGAGCACGATGCGCGCGATCCCAATAGCTTCTTCGGAAAAGAAGCGCCTCAGCGAATCCACGTCGGACGTGACGCGCTCGATCAGGTCCCCGGTGGGAGTCCGGCTGTGGTAGGAAAAGCTCAGCCGCTGGATGTGGTCGAACAGAAAATCCCGCAGTCGCCGTGTGATGCCCTCGGCGGTGTAAGCTGCCAGACGCCCGGAGAGGAATGCGAAAGTCCCTTCCACGAGCGCCAGACAAACGAAAGCAAGCCCGATGAGCGCCAGCGTCCGGGATAGGCTGCCCGCGAAATAGACCTGTTGGTTCAGCACATCGTCGGCAAAGTAACCGAGCAGCAGGTAGGTGCAGGTCTTGGCCAATGCCGAGACAGCCAACGAGCCGGTTGCCGCGGCGTACGGAAGCCGGTAATCGCTCATCATGCGCCAAACACCCGCCAGGCGGTTGCGATGGAGCGCTTTTCGGAAGTCAAAGGTATTGTTACCAGCGATAATGGCAGACATCATTTCCTCACTGAGTAAGCCTCTAGCGGGAGGCGGAATCGGCGGATACCAGACAAAGAAAAAGCCACGGTGCGGAGTGCAACCGTGGCTAAAGTCCGAGGACTAAAAGTCTGACCTAAAGCCGACTAACAGGCGCACTCCGAGACAGAGCATCTGCTCCGGGAACATTTCGAGAGCTGTTGACGAGCCTGCGGATCATGAAGTGCGCCTCCTTTCGTAGTTGATAGGGTAGTCTTAGTGCCTGATGAGTTTATCACGGGGATTCCGTATATGTCAAGGATTTCGTGGTAAAACGCATATCTCTTTCGGCGTCCAGACGTTTACCAGTAGGGGTGCCGGGAACCTTTTCGGGCAAGCATCTCGGTTCGAAGCGCCTTCCTTTAATCGTTCGGAGCAGCCATGCAAGCAATTCCCACGCATTCCAATCGATCGCGCCTGCCGGCCCGCCGGGATATCCTCGGCGTGTTCAGCGCGGTATTGTTCGTCGTGTTCGGCTGGTCGATCCGGGGCTTTCTCTATAAGATACCCGCCTTTGCGCTCTACTTCGGATTGGGGACCAACCTGGCAATCCTGTGCTATATGTTTGCCTTCGCCTTGATCGAGAGCATCCTGGTGACCGGCACTTTGGTCGTCGTGGCAGCCATCCTGCCGCCGGGCGTATTCAGGCAGGGCTTCTCCTACAAGGGTTTCATCGTCGTCCTGGTGGCTTCGGTGGCGATGATACTGTTCGAAGGCTACTATCAATCGGCGTTCTTCAAAGACATCATGGCGGGCAACGACTCCTCCATCCCGCCGTTTGTGCTCGGATCTGTCGCTTCGCTGATCGCGCTCGCGGCTCTTCTGTGGGTTGCGCATGTGCAGCCGCGCGTGCGCAGGGTTGCGCAGTACATCGTCGACCAGTTGAGCATCTTCGCCTACATCTACGTGCCGCTTGGCCTGCTCGGGCTGGCGGTCGTGATCTTACGGAACTTGCGGTAGACACGCATGGAAGATTCCAGACAGCCGGTCTCCCGGCGCGATTTCCTCAAGCTGGCAGCGCTCGCGCCGGTTGCGTGGTCGCTCTCTCCGTTGCTCGAAGGACAGCGCGACACCGATGTGGCGGGTGAGGGTCGCCGGAATGTGATCGTGCTGGTATTCGACGCATGGTCAGCTCATGATGTATCGCTCTACGGATATCAGCGACGGACGACGCCCAATGTCGAATACTTCGCGCGGGACGCCACGGTCTACCACAATCACTATACGGCAGGCACCTTCACGGTGCCGGGTACCGCATCGCTGCTGACAGGCCTGCTTCCATGGTCGCACCGGGCTTTCCAATTGGGAGCCGGAGGCATCACGAAGTCGCACATGCAACACCAGTTGTTCGCGGCGCTGGGTGCAACGCACAACACAGTAGCCTTCGCGCATAATGCATTCGCCGATTTGCTCGTGAGCCAGGCGCAAAAAGATGTCGATGTGCATGTTGCCAGCAATGCCTTCAATATCGACAGCAGCCTCTGGTCGAACCTGCCGGTTTTCCGCAAAGATATGCAGGTCGCCTATTCAAGTTTCGACGACAATATCTTTCAGACGAGCGATGGCTATGACAGCTCGCTCTTCCTAGGCCCGCTGGATCGCTTGTGGGTGCTGGATAAGAAGTTCGCGGACACCCGCAAACTCGGTGGCAATTACCCGACTGGGCTTCCAGAATCGACTACGGGCATGTTCCGGCTGGAGGACTTGGCAAGCGGAGCCATCCAGATACTCGGCGCGCTCCCGGAGCCGTCGTTCGCGTATCTGCATTTCTATCCGCCGCACGGCCTGTACCATCCAACCGCGGAATTTGCCAATGCGTTTGACGACGGCTGGTCTCCGGCGGGCAAGCCGATCCACCCGGTCGCTTATGAGAAGAAACAGAGCGATTTCCTCAGCGCCGCGCGGCGGCTCTACGATCAGTACATGGCAAGCTGGGATGCCGAGGCGGGCCGCATCTTCGATTACCTGTCGGCTTCGGGCCTGCTCGACCGCAGCTACGTCATCCTCACATCGGACCACGGCGAGATGTTCGAGCGGGGAGATGTGGGGCACTGGACACGAATGATTTACGATCCGATCATACACATCCCATTGATCATTAAGACGCCGGGGCAGACAGAGCGCAAGGATGTGTATGCTCCGACCAGCAGCGTGGACATCCTGCCGACCATTGCCCGTATGAGCGGCAACCCCGTTCCCGACTGGGCGGAGGGACAAACGCTGCCGGGGTTCGAGGGATCAGAGGTTGGGGGGCACAGCATCTTCACCGTGGATGCAAAGAACAACCCGTCCTGGGCGCCGCTGACTCGCACCACCATCACGCTCACGAAGGATCAGAAACGGCTGACCTACTACAACTATCCGAATGAATGGCAGGCATTCGAGCTGTACGACCTGGACGAAGACCCAGAGGAATTGCAGAACCTGTATGGCAGGGACCTGGTCGCCGGCCGCAAGATGCATGATGAGCTCATGCAGCGCCTGTCCGAGGTGAACGCGCAGTACCAGGGCGGCCCTGGTTAGCTCGCGCCGGATGGAGAAACCGTCATTGCCAGAGGCCGCCAGTCATGCGGCTTTTTGTTAGGCTGTTAGGCGTTGCGGGCTAGGCATCGTCATTGTTGAAAATGTCGTGATATCCCCGATCCAATTCATCGTTTGAAAGATGAGCGTAACGCTGCGTCACTTGGATGTTGCTATGCCGGGCCAGCTCCTGAGCCATCTTGAGGTTCCCTGATGCACGCAACACGGTCGTCACGAAGTAGTGCCGGAGGGAGTGAGGGGTTATGCGGCTGCCGCGGCCTTCCCCGAGCGTCTGCTCCACGCGATCGTGCACGATGTGGCGTCCGGTCTCCGTTGTGATGGACTTTACCGCTCTGCCCGCGCCTCGATCGTGCCGTGCGAAGAGGGGCAGGGAGGTCAGAGGCTTTCCTGAGTTCCCATCCAGTGCTTGTCTCGCCGCCAGGTAGTCCCTGATCGCCCGCATACTCCGGTTGGAGAAGCGGACCAAGTCCTGTTTGTCGCCCTTGCCGACGATCATCGCCTGGCCCTCATTGAAATCCACGTCACCTCGTCGAAGCTTGCAGGCCTCGTGGACGCGAAGACCGGTGTCTGCCAGAACCAGGAGGAAGGCTCTGTCGCGGAATGCGCGTAACCGTTCGGCGTCGTCGGACGCCTGGACAAAGTATGGGTCTTGTGCTGCGCTTAGGAGCTTCTGGATATCCCCCGCAGGGAATTGCGGCAGGCGAATACCCGGGCGGCGCGCACGCTGGCGGATCAGAAGGCGCAGCCGGGGCAGATTGATATCGGCAAGCTTCTCCGCTGCCACATACTCGTAGAAGCCCGCTGTCGCCTGCACGTAAAGCCTTTCCGTCGCTGGCGAGAGGTCCTTCAGATATTTGATAAGCCAGGCAATCGCATCCTCGGGCAGATTAGCAGCAGGGGCATTGAGCGGGTCGATGCCATGTTTTGGTAAAACGATGCGAAAGGTATTGAGAGCATTCGCATACGTCCGCGCGGTATGCGCACTCCGAGATAACTTGACGCTGTCCAAATAAGTTGAAAGGGCCGATTCAATGCTAGTCATACGACAATTATACGAATAGCTGTCAGAATGTCAAGCTTCTGATAATAATACTTATCCAAAGCAGTCATAGTTATCACAATCTCAAAGCCGAAAGCGAATCTCACGCTACACCTCCGGTTTGTTACACAATTTACCCGTATTTGTTACACATTCGGGCTTCCACTCTCTACT
>DATKAF010000280.1:0-19385 GCA_035498395.1 Anaerolineales bacterium | reverse complement strand
GTAGCCGCCCTCACGGGTAGCGAGCGCACCGCGAATGTGATCACCGAGGAAGACAGCCAGTTCCTCATTATCCCTTCGAAGGTGCTTCATCAACTGGCGCGCCAGTACGATGGCCTGAGACAGCTCTTTTTCACGACGATGGAGCAGAGGCTGAGCAGCGTGGATCTGCCGCTCGGCACCTTGTTGGATCAGGGGATGCTGAGAGACCTGCGCACAAATCGGGTTGAGACAGTCTATTAGGAGAGTTTGATGACGGATCAGCTGGATACGATCGAGACTCTGCAGAATAGGCTAGCGGAGCGCGAAGAGCAATATCGCCGGTCTGAGAAGGTGCAGACGGCGCTCTATGAGATTGCGGATGCTGCCAGTGCCGTAGTCGACATGCAGGAGTTCTATGCGAAGCTGCATGAGATCATCGCGCGCCTGATATACGCGAAGAATTTCTTTATAGCGATCCTGGACAGGGATAGTGGGGTGCTCAGCTGGCCCTACCATGTCGATGAGAAGGACGCCGGTGAGTGGCCTGCCGCGCCTTACAAGGAAGACAAGGGCGTAACCTCGTACGTGCTCCGTACCGGAAAGAGCTTGCATGGATCCGCCGATGTCCCCGACCTGATCGACGGCGGGGAGCTCGAGATCATTGGCACGTTGTCACAGGATGCTATTGTTGTCCCTCTGAAAGTCGACTCTACCGTCCTTGGAGCGCTGTGCATACAGAGCTACAGCGAAGGTCTGGGCTATACCGAGCAGGACGTTCAACTCCTCGAATTTGTCGGTCAGCATATTGCCACGGCGCTTCTACGCGCCCGCCTCATCGAGGAGACGCTCCAGCGGAACAACGAGCTTGCCATCCTCAACAGCGTGGGCGAGGCGATGGCGAAGACCCTGGACGTCAAGACCGTCACTCGTATCGTGGGGGACAAGGTCCTGGACATATTCGGGTGTGAGATCGTGTCGATTGACCTGCTAGATGAACAAGGCAAGTTCTTCCACGTTCTCTATACGTTCGATCAGGGCGAGGGCGGATACATTGACTACATCGCCCCCTATCCTTATGGCAAGGGCCTCAATTCGACAATTGTGGGAACGCGGCAGCCCCTGTTGCTTGGAACGACCAAGGAGCAGAGCGAGCTCGGTGCGTACCTGGCCCCCGAAAGCATCGAGCAAGGGTCGGGCGTGATCTCCGAGTCCTGGATGGGCGTTCCTATCATCGTCGGCGAGCGGGTGCTGGGGACCGTATCCGTCAGCAACTACCGCCAGAACGCTTTTCAAGAGAGCGATCTGCGCCTGCTGCAAACGCTGTCTGCCAACATGGGCATTGCCATCCAGAACGCGCGCTTGTTCGAGGCGGAACAGCAACGCGTTGCGGAGCTCGAGATCATTAACAGCATCCAGCAGGGTCTGGCCTCCAAGCTGGAGCTTCAATCCATCGTTGACCTGGTCGGAGACAAGCTACGCGAAGTGCTGCGCACCGAGGAGATCGGCATCCGCCTCTATGACGAGCAGGCGGATATGGTGCACTACCTTTACGAATTCGAGCACGGCGAGCGGCTGACGATCCCCCCGATGAAACCCAGTGCCCTCTTCCGCGAGCAGCAGATGAACCGCCAGGCGATCTTCGGGAGCACGACGGATATCAGTGCCAGGTACAACCTTATTAATGTTCCTGGAACAGAGATATCTAAATCCTTGGCGAATGTCCCGATCATCGCCGGCGACCGGGTGATCGGGGGTGTGTCGGTCGAGGACTATGAGCGCGAGGACGGCTTCAACGAATCCAACATCCGCCTGATGCAGACCATTGCCTCGTCGATGGGTGTGGCCCTCGAAAATGCCAGGCTGTTCGATGAGACGCAGCGGCTCTTCAAGGCCGAGCAGCAGCGCGCCGCCGAGCTGGAAATAATCAATAGTGTGCAGGAAGGTCTCGCATCCAGGCTCGACATGCAGTCCATCTATGACCTCGTGGGCGATAAGATCGGGCAGATCTTCGAGGCGGATTCAACCTACATTGCGTCCATTGACCGCGAGCAGCAAGTTCTGATCCCCCGGTACAGCCGGGACCGCGGCCAGCCTATCATCCTGCCAGAGGTGCTGCCCCTGGGGCAGGGGCTATACACGCATGTCATAGAGTCCCGCAGGCCTCTATTGGTGGGAACCGACGAGGAGGGGCGGCGGCTGGGCGAGATCGTGACCCCCCGCAGTGACACGGGAGAGGATCTGAACGAGTCCTATCTCGGCGTTCCGCTCATGCTCGGTAATGAGGTGGTCGGCGTGGTCGCGGTGCAGAGCTACAACCAGCACGCCTTCGACGAGGCCGATGCCCGGCTGCTCACCACGCTGGCAAACTCGATGACCGTTGCACTTGAGAACGCGCGTCTGTTCGATGAGACGCAGCGGCTCTTCAAGGTCGAGCAGCAGCGCGCCGCGGAGCTCTCGGTCATCAACAGTGTGCAAAAAGGGCTGGCTTCCAAGCTGGAGATGCAGGCCATCTACGACCTGGTGGGCGACCGGATCCGGGATATCTTCGGGACCGAGGTAGTGTATATCGCCATCCGAGATGCGGTCCGCTCAGAGCAGATCAACTTCCCGTATTATCTGGATCGCGGCAACCGCCTGTCCGTTGGCTCCGTGATGCTGGGCGAGGGCATTACCTCGCGCGTCATCCAGTCCCGGCAGCCACTGGTGACAGGAAGTATGCGCGAACAGGTGGATCTGGGCGGCATCTACGATGATGAAGAGGAATCCCAGTCCTATCTGGGAGTACCCATCTTCCTTGGCGATGAGATCATTGGCGTTGCCAGTGTGCAGAGCTACAAGACTGACGCCTTTTCGGAGGCCGACGTGCGCCTGCTCTCCACTCTGGCTGCCAGCATGGGCGTGGCCCTCGAAAACGCCCGGCTGTTCGACGAGACGCAGCGGCTCCTCAAGGAGACTGAGCAGCGTGCGGCTGAGCTCGCCATCATCAACAGCGTGCAGGAGGGCCTGGCCTCCAAGCTGGACATGCAGGCCATCTACGACCTTGTCGGCGATAAGATCCGCGATCTCTTCAACGCGCAGAGCATTCTCATCGTGGCGTTGGATAAGGCCGCTAACCTCAGTCATTTCGTCTACAACTACGAAAAGGGCGTCCGCTACCATCCGGAGCCTCGCTCGAGCCTCCAGGGCATCACCGGTTACGTCATGCGGACGCACCAGCCTTTTCTCATCAATGAGCACTACTTGCAACGCGAAGCCGAGATACTCGGCGAAAATACGGCGGTTTTGGCAGGAGAGGACATCAAGGCCCGCCTCGATGTACCATTGATCGTCGGCGGAGAAGCCACCGGCGTGATCTCGCTCCAGAACATCGACCAGGAGAATGCCTTCTCCGAATCCGACCTGAGGCTTCTCCAGACGCTTGCCAATTCCATGAGCGTGGCGCTGGAAAATGCCCGGCTCTTCGATGAGACCCAGCGCCTCCTCAAGGAAACAGAGCAGCGCGCCGCCGAGCTATCCATCATCAACAGCGTGCAGGCCGGCCTTGCTTCCAAGCTCGACATGCAGGCGATCTACGACCTGGTCGGCGACAAGATCCGCAGTATCTTCGATGCCCAGTCGATCCTGGTCTCCGTCTTCGATCATGAGCGGCGCGTTCGCTACTTCCCCTATGGCTGGGAGAAGGGCCAGCGCCTGACTGATATCGAAGTGCCGTTCAACCTGCTGACCGAGCGGCTCATCGCCACCGGGCAGCCCATTCTCATCAACCAGGATGCCATGTCGGCGCTGGTCGAATATGGCATGGCTATCACGCCCGGCACGGAGCCCATGAAGTCCGGCGTCTTCGTCCCGATGGTTGCCGCTGGCCGTGTGACCGGCTTCATCAGCCTGCAGAACGTCGATCGTGAGAATGCCTTTACCGAATCCGATGTGCGCCTGCTGGAGACACTTGCCAACTCCATGAGCGTGGCGCTCGAGAACGCCCGCCTCTTCGACGAGACCCAGCGCCTGCTCAAGGAGACCGAGCAGCGCAATGCCGAGCTGGCCGTCATCAACAGCGTGCAGGGCGCGCTGGCCGCCAAGTTGGATATCCAGGGCATCTACGACGCCGTCGGGCAGAAGATCAGCGAGATCTTCCCGCGGGCCGACGTGGAGATCCGCAGCTATGATGCCGCCACCGATCTGATCCATTTCCCCTACTCCGTCGAAGCAGGTAAACGCTTGCAGATCGACCCGATCGAGATGGCTGGGCATGGCCTCACGTACCATGTCTTCTCCACCCGCAAGCCGGTGCTGATCAACCGGAATATTGGAGAGGAGACAGCGAAGTTGGGCAGCTGGCTGCTGCCGGGCACGCATGCCGACAAATCCCTGCTGCTGGTCCCACTGATCGTCGGAGACGAGCCGAGGGGCACGGTCGGGCTCAGTGATCCCTGGCAGGAAGACGCCTTCACCGAGGCGGACGTGCGACTCCTGACTACCGTCGCCAACTCGATGAGCGTGGCTCTCGAGAACGCCCGCCTGTTCGACGAGACCCAGCGCCTGCTCAAGGAAACCGAGCAGCGCGCCCAGGAACTTGCCATCATCAACAGCGTGCAAGAAAGCCTCGCTTCCAAGCTGGATATCCAGGCCATCTACGATCTGGTGGGCGACAAGATCCGCGATGTGTTCGATGCTCAGGCCGTCATCATCGATGCATTCGATCAGGATAAACAGACGCACGAGGTCATCTACGGCTTCGAGAACGGTCAGCGATTCTACGAGCCCGATAAACAGCCGTTCAGCCCGCTGGTCAAGCACCTGATCGCCACCCGGCAGCCAGTGGTCATCAACGAGAACGCGATCGAGGCGTCCGCCCAGTATGGCATGACCACTGTGCCGGGCACCGAGTCTCCCAAGTCGCTGATCGCCGTTCCGTTCGGAACCGCGGCGCGCGTGAACGGCTACTTCAGCCTTCAGAACGTGGATCGTGAGAATGCCTTCTCCGCGTCCGATGTTCGCCTGCTCCAAACCCTGGCAGGCAGCATGGGTATCGCACTGGAAAATGCCCGGCTGTTCAATGCCGAGCAGCAGCGGGCGGGCGAGCTCTCGGCCATTAACACGGTCAGCGAGGCTCTCGTTGCCGAGACGGAACTAAATAAGATGATCGCCCTGATCGGTGAGAACATGCGGGCGACCTTCCATGCCGATATCGCCTACGTGGCACTTCTCGAACGGACGACGAGCCTGATCAACTTCCCCTACATGTACGGTGAGGAGTTCCGGGCGCTGAAGCTTGGCGAGGGCCTAACAAGCCGGATCATCCAGTCCGGACAGCCGCTCCTGATCAACCGCGACATTGCCAAAAAGCGCGCCGAGCTGGGCACGGAGCGCGTTGGAAAGGAGGCCGCTTCCTATCTCGGCGTGCCGATCCTGGCGGGCGGTCAGCCGATTGGCGTGCTCAGTGTCCAGTCCATCAGGGAGGAGAACGCGTTTGATGAGAGCGACCTCCGCTTGCTCAGTACGGTTGCAGCCAATGCCGGCGCGGCCATCCGCAATGCTCAATTGCATGCGGAAACCCAGCGCCGCGCCCAGGAGATGGCCACCTTGGCCGAGATCGGCAACGATATCGCCGCCTCGCGCGAGCTCAATCCGGTCCTGGAGCGCATCGCTGCTCATGCGATGGATATCCTGTCGGTCCGCGACATCGTCATCTGCTTGCGGGAGCCGGATGGCGTGTTATTCCGCACCGCGGTGGCGCTCGGCAAATACACCGGGCAGATGAAGGCGATGGTTATTGAACCGAACGTCGGCATCATCGGGCACATCCTGGAAAGCGGTGTCGCCGAATTCGTAAACCATCCAGACATGGATCCCCGTATGGCTACGGTTCCCGGGACGCCTGAGGAGGAAAACTCCAGCGAGTGTTTGATGGGTGCGCCGCTCATCTCGCGCGGGCAAACAATCGGTGGGCTCATAGTTTGGCGCGAACACCCGGATCTCTTTACACAGCAGGAGCTGGACTTCCTGGTCAGCGTGGCGCGCCAGACGGCCATTGCGATCGAAAGCGCCCGGCTGTATCTGGAAACGCAGCGGCGCGCCACGGAAATGTCGGCGCTGGCGGAGGTCGGGCGCGAGATCTCCTCTTCCCTTGAGCCGGCGGTGGTCTTGCAAAAGATAGCATCCCGGGCCATGGAATTACTCGCCGCATCCACCAGCGCGGTGTATCTCCTCAACCCGGATAAGAAGTCCATGAAGGCCATCACGAGCGTGGGCGAGATGGCCGAGGAGATCCGGGCCGACGAGATCCATGTCGGCGAAGGGATCCTGGGTGCCCTTGCCCTCCAGGGACGCGCCGAATTCGTGAATGACACGAGTAGGGATTCACGTGCCGTTCAGATCCCGGGAACCGACCAGGAAACGAACGAGAATCTCATGGCTGCCCCCCTGTTCCGGGGCGAGGCAGTGACAGGCATGATGGCGGTCTGGCGCACCTCCGACGCGTTCCAGGAGGCGGATCTGAATTTCCTGGTTGGTCTCTCCCGGCAGGCTGCGATCGCTCTCGAGAACGCCCGCCTGTTCGATGAGATCAAGCGGCAGGGCCAGTATGTAGAGGCCATCTTCAACAACAGCCCGGTCGCCATCGTCACCGTTGACGAGAATGGCAGTGTGCTCTCCTGGAGCCCCGCCGCCGAAAAGCTCTTCGGTTACAGCCGCGACGAGGCCATTGGTCAGGATGCAGACGGCCTGGTGGCAAGCTCGGAGGCGGCCCGCGAGGAAGCCAGCGAGTATACCCGGCGAGGCCTCAGCGATGAATACGTGCACAGCATTACCAAGCGCGTCCGCAAGGACGGTCTGTCTGTGGACGTGGACCTCTCGGCGCTGCCTCTGCCGCTGGAAGGCGGCAGGAACGGCGTGGTCGCCATCTACCATGACATTACCGAGCTCCAGGGTGCCCGGCGCGAGGCGGTGGCTGCCAACGAGGCCAAGAGCGCGTTCCTTGCCACCATGAGCCACGAGATCCGGACCCCAATGAACGCCGTCATCGGCATGAGCGGGTTGTTGTTGGATACGCCACTGAGCAGGGAACAGCGCGATTACGCAGAGACCATCCGGAATTCCGGCGATGCCCTGCTGGCGATCATCAACGACATCCTGGACTTCAGCAAGATCGAAGCCGGCAAGATGGACCTCGAGCGCCAGCCGTTCGACCTGCGCGAGTGCGTGGAATCGGCGCTCGACCTGGTTGCCAGCCGGGCTGTGGAAAAGAACCTGGATCTTGCCTACCTCATCGACGACGATGTGCCCACCGGCATCCGCGGCGACGTGACGCGCTTGCGCCAGATCCTGCTCAACCTGCTCAGCAACTCCGTGAAGTTCACCGAAAAGGGCGAGGTGGTCTTGACCGTCAAGCGGGAGAAGGATGGCCGCCTGCTCTTCACTGTGCGCGATACCGGTATCGGTATCCCGCGCGACCGCATGGGCCGGCTCTTCGAATCCTTTAGCCAGGCCGATTCGTCCACCACGCGGCGCTACGGCGGGACGGGCCTGGGCCTGGCGATCAGCAAGCGGCTGGCCGAGATGATGGGCGGCACGATGTGGGCCGAATCGGCCGGTGCCGCCAAAGGCTCGACGTTCTCCTTCACCATCGAAGGTGAGCCGGCGAAGGTGCCCGAGCGCAAGACTGCCCGCGAAATGCGCGGCGTGCAGCCCGCGCTCCAGGGAAAGCGTGTGCTCATCGTCGATGACAACGCGACCAACCGCCGCATCTTGATGCTGCAGACCGAAAAATGGGGGATGGCGCCGCGGGAGACCGAGTCTCCTCGCGAGGCTCTCAGGTGGCTCAAGCGCGGCGAGCGCTTCGACTTGGCGATCCTGGACATGCAGATGCCTGAGATGGACGGAGTGATGCTGACCCGCGAGCTGCGACAGCTTAAAGATGTCAAGGCGCTGCCGATCGTGCTGCTGACCTCCCTCGGACGGAAGGAAGTCGGGGCGGACGAGCTCGACTTTGCCGCCTACCTCACGAAGCCTCTCAAGCCTTCCGCGCTCTTCGATGCGCTGGCGGGCATTTTCGCCCGAAAGCTTGCCGCGCCGCAGGCGGAGCCTGCCAGGGCCGTGATCGATACCGAGCTTGGCAGGAACCACCCGCTGCACATCCTGCTGGCTGAAGATAACGCTGTCAACCAGAAGCTGGCGTTGCGGCTGCTCGAGCAGATGGGCTATCGCGCGGACGTTGCCTCCAATGGCATCGAAGCCGTCGAATCGGTCGAGCGCCAGGCCTACGACGTGGTCCTGATGGATGTGCAGATGCCCGAAATGGATGGTCTCGATGCGACCCGCGCCATCCGGCAGCTTGCCCTGGCGCGACAGCCTCGCGTCGTGGCGATGACAGCCAACGCAATGCAGGGCGACCGCGAGATGTGCATCGCCGCAGGCATGGATGATTACATCAGCAAGCCGATCCGCGTTGCGGAGCTTTCCAGTGCGCTTCTGCGCACCGAGAAACAGGAGGAAGCCGTCAAAAAACCGGCTTCACGCAGGAAGGCGGCCGGCCGGCAGCCAGCCAAAAAGCGGCCCGCCGGGAAGACGCCTGCAAAGCGCGCTGTGAAGGCTGCCCCGCGCGGCCAGCGCAAACCGCGCCGCTAGTGTATCCGGCTGCATCGGGTATTCATGGAAGGATGGCGATCATGGAATTGGATATGGCAACGTTCGAAGAGCTCAAGCAAATGTCCGGGGCAGACTTCATCGACGAGCTGGTGGACACGTTTCTTGAAGACTCGCCCAAGCTCGTGCATGAGATGAAAGCAGCTCTGCAGAGCGGCGACGCGGATTCCTTCCGCCGCGCCGCGCACTCACTGAAGTCAAACAGCGCCACATTCGGTGCTACCCGTCTTTCCGAGCTGTCGCGGGAGTTGGAGATGCTGGGGAGGGAGCGCAGGCTGTCCGAGGCCGTTCCGCGCCTGCCCGCAGTGGAAGATGCGCTGGCCGCTGCCTCCGCCGAGCTGAAGGGCCTGCGCGCATGAGCGCTGTCCACGAACCCGGCCACTTGCTGGTCGTCGATGATAATCGCGTCAACCGCCTGCTGCTGACCCATGGTCTGGAGCAGCAGGGCCATCGGGTTTCCTATGCCGAGAATGGCCGGCAGGCGCTCGATATGCTCAACAGCCGCCCCTTCGATCTGGTTCTGCTCGATATCGAGATGCCGGAACTCAACGGCTTCCAGGTGCTGGAGGCGCTTCTCGCCAATCCTCTGCTGCGGGATATCCCGGTCATCATGACATCTTCATCCGACGAGTTGGATCGGGTCGTCAAGTGCATCGAGATGGGAGCCGAGGACTTCCTGACCAAGCCGCTCAATCCGGTGCTGCTCCGGGCCCGCGTCAACGCCAGCCTTGAGAAGAAGCGCCTGCGCGATCAACAGCGGAAGCTCCTGCACACCTTCGCGACGCCGGAGGTGGCAGACGAACTGATGAAGTCCGGCTTTACCCTGGGCGGCAAGCACGTGCAAGCCACCGCCATGTTCGCCGACATCCGCTCTTTCACCAGCATCGCGGAAAGCCAGACTCCGGCCGATACGATCGAGCTTCTAAACAGCTATTTTGCGCTGATGTTCGATGCCATTACGGTTCATGGCGGCACGCTCAACCAGATGGTGGGGGATGGGCTGATGGCGGTATTTGGTGCTCCGATCGCGCACGATGCCCACCGCGAGCGCGCCGTTCGTGCGGCCCTGGAGATGGTTGAGAATCTCTCCGTCTTCAACCTTCAGCAGGGCGCCCTGAATAAGGTCCAGGTCAAGATCGGGATTGGCATTGCCTCCGGCGAGATGATTGCCGGCTACACCGGCACGCAGCACCGCGCAACCTATACCTGCGTGGGTGATACGGTGAACCTTGCGGCCCGCATCGAGGCTCACACCAAGGTTGCAGGTTGTCCGATCCTGGTGGATGAAAACACGCGGAATGGCTTGCCCGATACCATCCTGGTCGAGGGCCTCGGGCCGGTGCTCTTCAAGGGAAAGCAGCAATCCGTCAACATCTTCAGCGTCACCGTCTGATCGCGCTCAACCATCCTCTACTCGGTTGCAGCTCATGCACGTGAATGGTTTCAGCGAAATGGATAGCGTTCTTCCATCCATATCGCTGAAACCAGTTTTTCTCCCTCGCATTTAGGGAGGGTAGGGGCGGGGTCTATGCGAGTAGTTACCCTATCCTAACAAAACATGCGTCGCACCTGACACCTCGCACCTGACCCGCCCTTACTCGTATGCCAGCGTGTCCCGCACGGTGAGGCTCGACGCCCTATGCGCGGGTAGTGCGCTTGCCAGCGTGCCGATGACCAGGATTCCGATCAGCCAAACGACGATGCCGGTGATGCCAAAGACCGGCGCCATGGGGCTCGTCAGGATCGCCAGCCCCACACCCGTGCAGAGTGCTGCTGTGATCGGTATCGAAAGGCCGATGCTGATCACCCAGCTGATCAGTCCGACGACCATTCCTTCCACGATGACGATGCTTTGGATGTTCCAGTTGGACGCCCCGATCGCTCGCATCACGCCGATCTCTCGCGTGCGCTCCAGAACATTGATGCTCATGGTGCCCATCAAGCCCAGCCCGCCGACGATTGCGATCAGGCCTGCCATGATGAGCATGAAATAGACGAATATGTCGGTCGTGGCCGTCTGGCTCTTGATGAAGTCCGCGCTCAGTTGCGTAGCGCCCACGCGCACGCCGCGTGCGGCGAATAGCGCGATGAGGCTGTCGCTCACGCGCTTCTGAGTGAACGCATCGGACGACGTGGTGATCACGCGCAGTGAGTAGGCCATGCCCGGTTGGTCGACCATCCGGCTGATATATTCGTAATTCGTGTACAGCAGCGGCGGATTCACGTTCCCGGTCAGCACGTACGTGCCGATGACGTGCCAGGTGCTCTCCTTTTCATTGATCTTGATCGTCAGCCAATCTCCCACTTTCAAATTGGGGTAGATGTTCAGCAGATTGTTGCCGATCACAACCGCATTCTCGTCCCCTGGGGTCAGCCATCGTCCCGACGAGATGATTGGCCGGATCAGCTTCGAATCTGATGGCGGCGCCACAAACAGGATCTGCCGCCCGGTCGCATCCGTGCCGGTGGTGAGAGTTCCCGGGTACTCCAGCCAGCCCTCGACGCTCTTGACACCCGGAACGCTCAAAGCGATGTCTGAGACTTTGTCCAGGCGGTAGCCTCGATCGAAGCTGATGTTGATATCGGCCAGGAAGTAGCCCTGGATGTCATTGATCACCTTGTCGAATGCGGCCCAAAGGTTGTACACGCTGATAAAGATTGCGCCGGCCAGTACCAACGTGAATAGTGTAAGGACCAGGCGCAGTTTACGGCGAAAGACATTTCGGAGGGAAAGCCGCATGGGCCGCGGTATTACGAGCGTCCCGCGGCTGATGTGTCGGTCTTTTGGTCTCGCATTGCTGCCGATGCCGTAGTCGCTGAGCGCCTCCCGCACCGTTATTCGCACGCTGTTATACAGCGGCCACAGGGCGGTCAACAGTGGAATGACCACGGCGACCATGGTCTGCTGTACCAGGGTGGATGTGTAGCCGCGGTAGGGGGACGGGTAGAAGTTGAGGTACTGCGCCATGCCGGCGCCGATCCTCTCCGCCGCCTTATTGGCCAATGGAATGGAGATCAGGAGCGCCGCCGCCCCGAACGCGCTGATCAAGACCACATACATCATGAGCAGTTGGCGGGTCCCGGCCCCGTTCGCCTTCATGATGCCGATTTGCCGGGTCTGCTGTGTCATCAGGGCTGTGATGGTGTTAATGATGAGGAAGGCGCTGAGCAGCACGGTCAGCCACCCCAGCACGCCCAGGATGAGGAACATGCCCTGCGAGACATTATAGGCGAAGTGATGGCCGGGTTGATAGACGTTCACGTAATCGACCGTGACGCCGCTGTGCTTCATCCGGTCTGCCACAGCCTGGGCGACCTGTGTGACGTGTGTCGTGTCGGTCGGCAGCTCGGTGACGCTGATGGCCAGCGCGTTGTAATCTCGCGATCCGCCCAGCCAGACCATCGTGTCCGGCGTAACGTAGGCATCCAGGGTCTGTGCCAGGTTGTACGGGATGCCGGTCGGTGAGTGCATCATGCCGGTCAGGCGCAGCTCCCGGTGTTTGCCGCTATCCAGCTCAATATCCAGCAGGTCGCCTGTCTTGTAACCCAGCGCGGCCGCAGAGGAATCGATCAAGACCTGCTTTTCGCCGAGCGGCGGGATGCCGGTCTGACCCTTGGCTGGCTTAAGCAGGTTGAGGGTTAGGTCGGCGGGGTCCTTGATGGCAGTGAACTGGATGGGGATCTTTTTCCCATCGCGACTGATAAGCTGGCTGCTGAAGACGCTCACACCCTGGACCGCCTGCACGCCCGCGACGGTCCGGGCCACCTTGACGCTGTCATCCGTCAGCGGGTGGGCATAGACCGTTCCTTCGGATGGCCTGGCCGACAGGTAGTCGCCGTCCATGCTCTCGGCCATGTAATGCCCCAGGTTGCTGGTAAAGCCGACCGCGAACGTGCCGACCGCGATCGTCAGTATGGTCAGAATGGAGCGCGTCTTGTTCCCCCAGAAATCTGCCCAGACCTTCTTCCAGCGCGTGCTCATTCTTCCGCTCCTCGCCTTTCGACGTTCTCTTTCTCGTGCAGGTCAGCCGATTGTTGCAGCGCCTCCAGCGTCGGCTCGGATTTCTTGAGCAGGCTGTCCAGCATTTGATAATCCATTGCCAGCACTTCCACCGGCCCGTGTTCGAACGCCCGGATCGACGCCATGTTGCGGTGTTCGTGGAAGAACTCCATTTCGCCGAAGTACTTTCCAGGCCCAAGCTGTAGTGCAATGACGTCCGATTGCCCGGGTCGCGGCAGCACGACCTCGACCGTTCCCTTCGAGACGATATAGAAGGCGTTGGCATCGCGGCCTTCGGTCAGGATCATGGCGCCCGGCTCGTAGGTCTGCGGTTTGACGCTGCGGCTCGCCTCCAGCAACTGCGCGGGGGTGAGCGTCGGCAGCGCCTTCGCCAGGTACTCGTTGACGATCTCCCCATCGGTGATGAGCGCCGTCCGGTTGGTGCGCTTGGCGAGGCCGCTGTCGTGGGTCACGATGATGATTGTCTTCCCCTGCGAGATCAGCTCGTTGAACAGCGTGAAAACCGATTCCGCCGTCTTGGAATCCAGGTTGCCGGTCGGCTCATCCGCGATCACGATGGGCGGGTCGTTCGCCAGCGCGCGCGCGATCGCCACGCGCTGCTGCTGCCCGCCGGAGAGCGCCGTCGGGAGCTTGTACGCGTGGTCTGCGAGTCCTACCAGGTCCAGCAGGTGCATGGCACGCTTCGCCCGTTCGCGCATGGGGTACGAGTTGCAGAAATCCATCGGCAGCATCACGTTTTCGATGACCGAGATGATCGGCAGGAGTTGAAAGAACTGGAACACGATGCCCAGGTTCTTGCCGCGCCAGCGCGCCATCTGGCTTTCTCGAAGCGTGTGGACCGGCGTGCCGTGTACCCACACCTCGCCCGCCGTGGGCCGGTCGATACCCGTGATCATGTTGATAAGGGTGGTTTTTCCGCTGCCCGACTTGCCGATCACGCTGACGAATTCGCCGGCGTTGATCTGCAGTTCGATACCTTTCAGCGCCGGGTAGTCGCCGACCGCCGTCTTATATGACTTCCGCACATCGCACAGCTCGATCAGGGCGTGCTTCCCGTTGGACGCTCCTGCATCTGCGCTCGGGGCTTTCTTTTTGAGACCTGGTAAGGCGACCATATGCATTGCTCCTCATATCTTGATACTCGGCGGCTCCTGAACTGCCGCAACTACCGTTGACCACTTCTCCCCGCTTGCTGCAACCGATAACCCGCTCCTCGCCGCCTAGGCATATGCCAGGCTGTCTCGCACGCTGATCCGGGTGGCGTTGTTTGCCGGAACGAGGGATGCCAGCGCCGAGATGACGAGCATGATCACAAGCCATAACCCCACCGCCCACAGATTGTATTGGTAATCCAGCGTGGCGCCGAACAGCGTCTTACCCAGCGCCTCTGCCAGCAGGGGGCTGGTCAGCAGCGAGATCGGCACGGCCAGCACCCAGCTCACCAAACCCTGGAGGATCCCTTCCATCACGAAGATGCCCAGGACCATCTTCGAGGCCGCACCCACCGCGCGCAGCACGCCGATCTCCTTCGTCCGCTCGATCACGCCGATGGAGAGCGTGCCCATCAGGGCGATGCTGCCCACGACCGCCACGATCACCGCCAGCGCCAGCATCATATCGATCTCGATGCCGAACTGGAAGGAGTTGTTCTTCCGCAGCGCGATCTGGGTCTGCGTGTCGTCCACCTTCAGGCCTCGCTGGTCCAGCAGGTCCTTCGCCTTCGCGGTAAGGTCCTCGGTGAACTGCTCGCCGTGCGCGCTTGTCCTCAGGAGCAGGCGGCTGCCCTCGTTGTACTTCTTCGTTGCCTGATACAGCGCGTCGGCCGGAGCGTAGATCTTGTCGCCGCTCACGATGCCGCCAAAGACCGGGTCATACAGACCCACGACCTGCCACTGGTCTGTCCCAAGCTCGCCCAGGTCCAGTGTGACCGTGTCGCCGATCTGGATCCCGTTCTTGTTGGCCGTGTCGCGGGTCACCACAACGGCTTGCCCGTCATTCGGCTCCAGCCATCGTCCCGCTACGATCAGCGGCTCGAAGAAGTCGCTGTCCGCCGGGATGCCCTCGATGCGGGTCCCGATGCCGGCCTCCTTGACGAGTTGTCCGGCGATGTACATGCTGGCAGGCTGCACCAGGTGCAGTTCGGCTTTCGCGATCCCTGGCAGGGAATTCGTCAGCGCTTTCGCGTGCTCCAACCGTTCGTTCCCGCTGAACTGGATCACTGTATCGTACCGGCTGCGGGCGAAGACCCGGTCCAGGGTGAGGTTGATGGACGTGTACAGGCTCATGACCGAAAGGAAGGCCACACCGGCCGTGATGAGCACGAACTCCGTCATCAGCAGCCGCCCCTTGTGCCGAAGCATGTTCCCGAGCGCAGCGGCATACTGTGAGGGGAGCCAGTGCAGCGCCATCTTCTCCACCAGCCGGTCCAGCCAATTGGAGCCGTAGCCGCCCAGGCCGTAGCTTGCCAGGGCATCCCGCACGGTGATGCGGGCGCCCTGGAGCACGGCAGGCAGCCCGGCAAGCAGCGGCGCAGCCAGCGCGCACAGCACCTGGAATACGACCGCGCCTGTCGAGACTTGGAACTGGCTGTAGTCGATGTTAAAGAAGTTGAGAAAGTAGCGCGTCACCAAGAATGCCACCGCCGCGCTGACCGGTACGGCAATGACAAGCGCCAGCATCCCGTAGATCAGGGCGCCGGTTAGATATACGCCGATGATCGTGCTTCGTCGCGCTCCGATCGCCTTCAGGATGCCGATCTGGTCGTTCTGCTGCGTGATCAGGTTGGTCAGCGTGTTGTAAACGAGCACCACGCTCATGAGCACGCACACTAGTGCCAGCGCTTCCTGTACCAGCACGAAGCTGTCCAGGATGGAGCGTCCCCAGTGCCGGTAGGGGTCCTGGTACGTGAACGACAGCACCCCGATATCCTGCCTGGTCAGCTTATCCTTGATGGCGGTTGCCACCTCCTTGGCATGATCCGGGCTGTAGGGCGTCACGCGCACATAGAAGCTGTTGAACTTGCCGTCCGGGATGCCAAACCGCGCCATCCCCGGCCCGCTCATGAAGAAGAACGGCAGGTCCTCGAACTGCGGCGGAGGTACGAATGGGTGGCGGACGAGGCTGCTGAAACGAAAGTTCCGCTCGTCGTTGCCGACCTTGAGGATGATCGGGCTGCCAAGCCCCAGTTCATCATATTTTGCCGCCATGCGCTCGATGCCAATGTCGTCCTTGCCGGCGGGCCAGCGGCCCTGGCGCAATTGCACCAGCTCATACTTCATCTCGTTGTAGTCGCGGGTTTCCAGGATTCCCCGCCGCCATTGATCCTGCGCGTGCAACTTGTACTGTACGCCGATGGCGTTGTACGGCTCGATGCCTTCCACCCCGGCTACGCTCTCCAGGTTGAGCAGCGTGTCCCGGTCCACGGGCTGATCCAGCTCAACGGTGATGTGGGGCGGCATCACCGATTGGTGGGAGCGGTCCACCGTGGTGCCCAGCAGATCGCTCATCCCAAAGATGGAGCCCACCGCGAAGGCGCCCGCCGCCACACTCAGGACTGCCAGCAGTGTGCGCGTCTTGTTATGCCACAAGTCAAACCAGACCTTGTGCCAGAGCACGCCCATTTCAGACCTGCCCCACCTGCTGCTGTGCGCCTTCTATGTTCCCCGGGTTACCGCCCTTGCGGCGCTTCCGACACGCCCCGCTTGAGCGCCGTGCTCTATGCATACGCCAGGCTGTCCCGGACGCTGATCTGAGTGGCACTATTCGCCGGCACGATGGATGCGATCGCAGAGATGAATAGCATGATGCCGAACCATACGCCCACGGCCTGCCAGTTGTATCCGTAGTCGAGGCTGGCGCCGAACATGGCTTTGCCAAGCGCCTCCGCCAGTAGGGGGCTGGTGAGAAGAGAGACCGGTATGGCGATCAGGCAGCTCAGGACTCCCTGGAGGATTCCTTCCATCACGAAGATGCCCAGGATCGTGCGCGAGCGCGCTCCCACCGCGCGCAGCACGCCGATCTCCTTGGTGCGCTCGATGACCCCGATGGAAAGCGCTCCCATCAGGGCGATGCCGCCAACGAGCGCGACAATGACGGACAGCGCCAGCATCATGTCGATCACAATGCCAAATTGGAACGCATTGGTCGAGCGCTGGGCCGACTGAGTCTCGCTGTATGACACTTTCATGCCGCGATCCTCGAGCAGGTTCTTGACTTGCCGGGTGACTTCCTCCGTGAAGGGCCCATCATGGGCCGTCGTGCGGATGATCAGCTGCGTGCCTTGGTTGTACTTCTTCGTGGCGAGGTACAACGCTTCCGCCGGTGCATAGATGCTGTCGGCGTTGAAGCCCCCGGCGAAGATCGGATCGTACCAGCCGACCACAATCCATTTGTCCTTGCCCAGTTCACCCAGATCCAGCGTGACCATATCCCCGACGCGGATGTCATTCTTCTGGCCCGTGTCTCGGGTGATCACCAGCGCCCGTCCATCGCTTGGCTGGATCCAGCGCCCCGCCACGATCAGCGGCTTGAAGAAATCGCTCTCTGCCGGGATGCCTTCCACATTTGTGCCGATGCCGGCTTCCTTCACCAGCTGCCCGGCCTTGATGATGCTCGCCGGCTGGACGAGGTGCAGCTCCACCTGCTGCACCCCCGGCACGGACATGGCCAGCACGCCAGCCTGCCCAATCCGTTGGAGGTGGCTGAATCGCAGAACCGTGTCGTAGCGGTTACGCGCGTAGATATTGTTAAGGGTTACCCAGATCGACGAATTCAGGCTGGTCACCATCAGGAACGCGGTGCCCGCAGTCACCAACACCAGTTCCGTCATCAGCAAACGCGCCTTGTGCCGGAACATATTCCCGAGCGCGGTGGCATAGTGGGACGGCAGCCACAGCCGCCCGATGTTCTCGATTAGCCGGTCAAACCAGCTGGAGCCGAACCCGCCTCCAAGACCGTAGCTGGAGATCGCCTGCCGGACGGTCATGCTGGCACCCTGCAGGATCGGCACGAGCCCGGCCAGCAGCGGAGCGGCCAGCGCGCAGATGACCTGGGCTACCAACGCCGTATTGGAGAATCGGAACTGGTTGTAGTCGATATTGAAGAGATCGAGGAAATACCTGGATACGCCGAATGCCACGGCCGCACCCAGCGGAACGGCGATGAGCAGCGCAAGGAAGCCATAGATGAAGGCATTCACAAGATACACGCCAACGATGGTTCCCCGCCGTGCCCCGATCGCCTTCAGGATGCCGATCTGGTTGGTCTGCTGAGTGATCAGATTACTCAGCGTGTTGTAGACAAGGATCACGCTCATCAGCACGCACAGGATGGCGAGCATCTCCTGCACGAGGACGAATCCATCCATGAAGGCCCTGCCCCAATGGCGGTTCGGATCCTGGTACGTGAATGCCACGACGCGCAGATCTTGCTTGGCCAGCTTGTCCTTGATGGCGGTTGCCACCTCTTTAGCGTAGTCCGCGCTGTAGGGCGTCACCCGCACATAGATGCTGTTGAAATCACCGTTGGGGATGCCGTAGCGTTCCAAGCCCTGCCCGCTCATGAATAAAAACGCCAGGTCTTCGAACTGCGGAGGGGGCACGAATGGATGGCGTATGAAGCTCGTGAACTTCAGCGTCCGTTCCTGATCGCCGACCTTCAGGATGATGGAGCTTCCGATACCCAGGTGGTTGGCCTGCGCCGCCATGCGCTCGATGCCGATATCGTCTTTGCTCACCGGCCAGTGGCCCTGGCGAAGCTGCACCAGCTCGTATTGCTGGTGCTCGTAGTCACGGACCTGGATGACGCCTTGCCGCCACGGGCTCTCGGGTTGCAGCTTATACAGCACCATCACGCTGTTGTAGGGTTCGACGCCCTCCACCCCCGGGACCGTTTGCAAGTTCAGCAGCGTGTCCCGGTCCACCGGCTGCCCCAGGACGATATTGATATGCGGCGGCATGGTGGACTGGTGAGAGCTGTCCATCGTCGTGATGAGCTGGTCGCTCATGCCGAAAATGGCGCCCACCGCGAACGCGCCTGCCCCCACGCTCAGTACGGCCAGCAGCGTGCGAGTCTTGTTATGCCACAGGTCGAACCAGACCTTATGCCACAGCACCCCCATGTCAGGCCTCCGGTTCTGCCCGCCACTCGACGTTTTCTGATTCGTGTTTCTCTGCGGCCTGCTGCAGTACCTCGCGCGTTACTTCTGATTGGCTCAGCAATTCATTCAGCTGGTCGTACTTAATGGCCAGCACTTCCACCGGGCAGCTTTCACAAGCCCGAATGGAGGCGCGGTTCTTGCGCTCATGGAAGAATTCCATCTCGCCGAAGTACTTCCCGGGCCCCAGCTCCAGCGCGATAACGTCCGACTGCCCCGGCCGCGGTAGGATGACTTCCACCGTGCCCTTCGACACAATGTAGAAGGTATCGTTGCTATGGCCTTCGGTCAGGAGTATCGCCCCGGCCTCATACTGGATGATCCGGGCTTTGTGCGTAGCAGCCAACAGCTGGTCGAACGTAAGCGTGGGCAGCGCCCTCGCCACGAACTCGTTGACGATCTCACCATCCGTGATCAGCGCGGTGCGCTGCGCCCGCTTGGCCAGGCTGCTGTCGTGCGTGACGATGATGACGGTCTTTCCCTCGGCAACCAGTTGGTTGAACAGGCCAAAGACTGTCTCCGCCGTCTTGGAATCCAGGTTGCCGGTGGGCTCATCGGCCACGATCAATGGGGGATCGTTGGCAAGGG
>DATKAF010000279.1:0-7266 GCA_035498395.1 Anaerolineales bacterium | reverse complement strand
TGCCTGCAGGTCTCCCGTGCGGGCTGCAATCACAAGGGTTTGGTCGTCTATTTCGCCGGACATGGCTCAGATCACTCAGACAGGGCAGAGAGGCAAAAGGTGGGGGTGGAAGTTGTCGGCTGTCCATCTTTTTATACCTTGCCGCTGTTACTGACATGTTCCGGCAATGTCACAGTTTGGTAACGTCCTATCCGCCCGAAATCGGCAGTCGGAGCGTGAAAATTGTGCCGCGCGGCTCCGATTGGTGGCTTCGGACGGCGATTTGCCCTCCATGAAGGTCCACGATCCGCTGGGTGAGCGCCAGACCCAGGCCGCTGCCCTCCACGCCGCGAGCATTAGCGCCTCGATACAGCTCTTCGAAAATGCTGTGCAAGTCATCCGGCGCGATGCCCGGGCCCGTATCCGCCACTTCCACGATGATCGCTCGACCGTCCTCGAGTGCTCGCACCTCCACCGAATCGCCCGCAGCCGTAAACTTCAGAGCGTTATCGATCAGGTTGTAGATCGCCAGCCCCAGCAGGTCCCGGTCACCGGTCACTGCCGGCAAGTTCCACGGCACGCGGGTAACCATCAGGTTGATCGTGCGTCCTGCGTAACGCGGGTGAGAGTGGGCGGCGTCCACCATCTCCTCCAGCAGCTTCGGAACATCCACAGGCAGTCTCTCCGCGGGGCGTTCGGACAGGTCTGAGAGCTTCCGCAAGTCGGCCAGGAGCCGGGAAAGCCGCTCCACCGCCCGAACCGCATTCTGCGCTGCGCGCTCACGCTCCTGAACCGAGCCGGACTCGCGCAGGTTGGTCAAGGCGGCCTGCAGACCCGTCAGAGGATTCTTGATCTCGTGATCGAGACGGCGCAGGAATCTCACACGGCTGCGCTCGGCATCCCGCAATGCCTTTTGCAGCGCCGTGCGCGCCTCACGCTCCTGTAGCTGGACCCCCGCGTACAGAGCCGCGACGATCAGGGTAAGGAAGGCACCGGCGAACAGCAGCAAAGTGCCAATATCCATCTTGAAGACCAGCACCGGCACGGGCTGGCCGAAGGTTTGCAGCAGCACGGAAAGCAAAGCGCCCGCGGCGATGGGCAGGAAGATCATGACCAGCATAAGCCAGGGTCTCTTGAACACACCCATGATGCGCTATCCCTGCCCGAGGACTTCAGCCATGAACCGATAACCTTCGCCGGCGATGGTCTCGATATAGCGTGGCTCAGCCGGATCATCCTCCAGACCCCGCCGCAGTTCCGCCATGCGCGTGTCCACGGTGCGCGTTCCGGCGGGATATTCCCAGCCCCACACTGCGTTGAGCAGCCGCTCACGCGACACAACTTCATCGGGGTGGGTCATCAGGTACTCGAGCACCGAGAGCGCTTTCGGCGTCAGATCCAGCGCTTTTCCCGCCAGAGAAGCGCGGCGGGCGCGGCGGTCGAGGCGCAGTTCTCCGGCCTCGAGCATCCAGGCGTTCGAAAGCGACCGCTCGCCCGGGCGGCTGCGGCGCATAACCGCCCGGATGCGAGCCAGCAGCTCATGAGGATCGAACGGCTTGTTCAGGTAGTCGTCTGCGCCCTCCTCCAGCGCCAGTGCCCGCTCCGCGGACTCGCCAACTTGCGTGAGGAGGATCGTTGGCGTCCAGATGTTCTCACGGCGCAGGCGGCGGAGCACTTCGCGCCCATCCATGCGCGGCATCAACACGTCCAGCACGATCATATTGGGGTGATGCGAGTGGATCCTGTCCAGCGCCGATGCGCCATCAGATGCCAGCAACACGTGGAAGCCGGCCCGCTCGAGAAAAGGAGCGAGGCTGTCAACGATGGTGCTATCATCGTCCGCCAGTAGAAGCTTGACACCATCCTGAGGCATCTGCAATCAATCCGGGTATTTGGGTGAAGGCCGACGGCTAGCATAACACACTTGCCGGAGCGGATTCTCACCCACACGCACGTAGTGCTGCCGAAAAGGCAACCAAAACGGGCGGCGTTGCAAGCGCCGCCCGTTCTCCCAGCGCGAAGCGGGCTTGACTAGCGGATCACCGTCCTCAGCGCATCACCAAACACGCGCAGGCCATCATTGATCTGCTCCGAGGTCACGTTCAGTGGGGGGATCCAACGGATGGTGTTATCGTAGGTGCCACACGTTAGGAGCAGCAGATCGCGCTCCTCGGCCGCATGGACAATATCCTTGACCAGCGGCTTGGCCTTTTCGGGGTGGACCCCAACAACCAGTTCTGTCCCGACCATCAAGCCCTTGCCACGCACATCACCGATCTCGGAATACTCCTCCTGGAGCTTGCGCAGACCCGTCATCAACTGGATGCCGCGTTCCGTTGCGTTCTCCACCATTTTCTCTTCACGCATGACCTGGATGGTCGCAACGCCGGAGGCACAGGCCACCGCGTTACCCCCGTACGTTCCGCCATGCGAGCCGACATCCCACTTCTTCATCAAGTCGAGCCTGCTGAAGACCCCGGAAAGCGGAAGCCCCGAAGCAATCCCTTTTGCGACCGTCATGATGTCGGGCAGCACCCCATAGTGCTCAAATGCAAACCACCTGCCGGTGCGGCCAAAACCGGACTGTACTTCGTCGAAGATCAGTAGGATTCCATGCCTGTCGGCGATCTCGCGCAGGCCTTTTATGAAGGATGCGGGCGGTACAACATAACCGCCCTCGCCCAACACTGACTCGATGAGGATGGCAGCCGTCTCCTTCGGCGCGGTCTGCGAGGCCAGCAAGTACTCCAGTTGCTCCAGGGCGTAGGCAGAAGCCTGTTCCTCCGACATGCCCAGGCGAAAGGCGTACGGGAACGGCGAAACGAACACCCCAGATGGCAAGGGCCCGAATCCGGCCCGATAGATGGTCTTCGAGGTGGTAAGCGCCATCGTCCCCGCCGTGCGGCCATGGAACGAGCCAGAGAACACGATGATATTCTGCCTGCCGGTAGCGGCGCGTGCCAACTTTACGGCGCCCTCCACGGCTTCCGCACCCGAATTCGAGAAGAAGAATCCATCGATCTCCGGGGGCACGACCGTCCGCAACTCCTCGATCAGCCGCAGCATCGGCTGGTGGATCACGATATTGGCCTGCGCGTGCAGGAACAGCCCGGCCTGCTCCCGAATCGCGGCCACCACCTTCGGATGGCAATGCCCGGTGTTCGTCACCCCGATTCCGCACGTGAAATCGAGGAGCTTGCGCCCGTCTGTCGTGTAGATATAGGAGCCCTCGGCGCGTTCTGCGATGAAATTGAAGATGCGCCCCCACACCGGAGACATATGGGCGAAATCTTCAGCAAAGACGTCTGGAATCATGTGTATGCTCCTAGCTGCCCTGGCGGATGGCAACCATCTGGATGTTCGTCATATCCTCCATGGCAAAGCGTACGCCCTCGCGGCCAAGGCCGCTCTGACGGTTGCCTCCATACGGCATATGATCTGCCCGAAAGTTGGGAGTGTCATTGACAATCACGCCGCCGAAGTTGAGACGCTTCACGGCGGTCAGGACGCGGTCGATATCCTTCGTGAAGACGCCGACCTGCAAACCGAACTTCGTATCGTTGGCGCGCCGGAGCGATTCCTCAAAATCGTCGCAGGAGATCACGGAGGCGACGGGCGCGAAGACTTCCTCATCCACCACTTTCATGCCGCCGTCAACATTCGCAAGCACGGTCGGGTAGTACACATTCCCTTCGCGCTTGCCGCCGGTCAGGACCCGGGCGCCAGAGTCCTGCGCTTCCCTGACCCAGCCCTCGATGCGGTCGACCTCCCTGGAATCGATCATTGGACCGACGTCCACGCGCTCATCCAGCGGATCGCCGACCACCATTGCATTGGTTGCCTTGACGAATTTCTCTGCGAACGGCTCGTAGACCTGTCTCTGGCTGTAAATGCGCTGCACCGAGATGCACACCTGCCCCGAGTTGTAGTATGCGCCGACCGCACAGCGCTTCGCCACGAAGTCCAGGTCGGCGTCGGGCGCCACCACGACGGGCGAAGTGTTGCCGAGTTCGAGCGTGACCTTCTTGATACCGGCTACGGAGAGGATGTGCTCGCCTACCGGCGGGCTGCCTGTGAACGTGATCTTCGCTACGCGATGGTCCGTGATCAGCCATTCACCGACCGTGCCGCCGGAACCGATGACCAGGTTGATAACTCCGGCGGGCAGCCCAGCATCCTGCAGTGCATGGCACAATTTCACCGCCGCAATGGGTGTCGACGTGGCGGGCTTGAGGACCAGCGTATTGCCTGCGGCGAGAGCAGGCGCCACTTTGTGAGCCACCAGGTTGAGCGGGAAGTTGAACGGGCTGATCGCCGCAATGACGCCGACCGGACGCCGCAGCCAGAAGCCAAAGTAGCCCTCGCCCGCAGGCACAGCATCGAGGGGAACAGTCTCGCCGTGCAGTCGTTTCGCTTCTTCTGAGGCGATGCTGAAGGTGCTGATGGCGCGGTCCACTTCGGCGCGCGCATACTTCAACGCTTTTCCCGCCTCAGCCGCGATCGTCGTGGCGAAGTCCTCATGCCGCTCGCGCAGCAAAGCGGCCGTTCTCAGCAGGATCTCTGCCCGGCGGTACGCAGGCATATCCGCCATCAGGGGTGCGGTTCGCACTGCGGCCGCCACCGCGGCATCCACGTCCTCGCCTCGCGCGGAAGGCACCGTGGCTATCACCCGGCCGTTGTACTTGTTCACGACATCGATGGTCGTGCCGGTCGACAGCCACTTCCCGTCAATCAGTAGTTGATATTCCATGCCGTGCTGCTCCTTCGGTTTGCTGCTGGGAACGGTTCGCTAGACGACGTTGGCAATATCGAGCCTCCGAAGTGTTTCAGGCGTGGGAATGCCCATTGGAGTCCATCCAGCCATCTTGTAGTATTGATCGATGGCATAATCCATCTCCTCGTGCGTGAGGGCGACGCCAGCCGTGGGACCCGAGCCTCCCAGCGCTTTGAAGAACTTCTTCGGCAGCTTATCCTGCTTCCGGTCGAAGCCTTCACGCGCGTTGAATACGCGCATCAGGTTGAGACGCCGCATACCCACTTGCATGAGCTCGTCGAGCGTGACGTCCCAGCCGGTAACCGCTTTCACGAAATCCACGGTCTCGGCCGGGCCGTACAGGGTCCAGGCCGGCCCCCATACAAACTGGCATAGCTCCAGCGTATCCAGCAGGGAGTAAAAGACCTCAGTCAAGTAGGCGAACTTCACCTTCTCGGTCCCCAGAGAGAGAGACGGCAGCCGATCCGGCATACCCATGAGGGCAAGGCGCTTCATGTATAGATCGGATGCCATGCCTTCCTCGATCATCCAGTCGTGCTCACTGGACTGATGGTCGGCGCCGAATGGATTGACGGCGTAGATGAGGCCGAGGCTGCGCTTGGCATAGGGCATGTGGGCGGGAGACTCTGCGCCCTTGACCGTCGTAAGGCATTCATCGGCTCCATTTCCCCATACCTTCGCGGCCCGCTCGGAGCCTTGCGAGAGGACCACGCCGAGCGCGCCAGTGTTCGTCACGATCTGTTTCAGCGTCTCGAGCCAGGCATCCACATTCCCGAACTTCAGCTCCAATCCCCCGGTTTGCTCTTTGGTGATGATGCCCTTCTCATAACATTCCATGGCGAAGGCAATGGTGCCGCCCAGAGCAATCGTATCAATGCCGTGCTCATTACAGATCTGATTTGCATGGGCGATCGCCGCCAGATCGCTGATGCCGCAGCTCGCACCCATCAGACCGACCGTCTCATACTCGGGTCCGCCATAGCGCGGGTCCACCTTGTATGCGCCATCGGTCACCTCGACGACGCGCTTGCACCTCACGACGCAGGCGAAGCAGGTATCACGCTTCTTGAGGATCGTCTCCGCCATCTTCTCGCCCGAAATTGCCTCGGCGCTCTCGAACTGGCCCTGTGAGTAGTTAAAGACGGGCAGCGTGCCATACATGTTCTGTGGCAAAACAACACTCGCCGTGCCGTATTTCGCGAGGCCATCCATATCCGGGTTGTTCGGGATCTCTTTCGGGCCAACGCGGTTGATGGCCACGATCGCCTTTGGATCCGCAACGTTGACCTTCTGCGTTCCGCGCACGACGACCGCCTTGAGATTCTTGGATGCCATGACCCGCCCCATGCCGGTTCGGCCGTTGTGCCGGCTGGACATGTTGACAATGCTGGAGAACAGAACGCCGTGCTCCGCAGCGGGTCCGTGCTGCATGATCTGGATTTTATCGTCCCCCAATTCCTGCTTTAGGATCGTCTCGACCTCGCCCGTGATCCTGCCCATGAGGTGAGAGGCATCGTGCAGCTCCGCACTGCCGTCGATGAGGGTCAGGTATACCGGCTTCGGAGCGCGGCCTTTGATCACCACCCCATCAAAGCCGGCAAATTTAAACTCGGCGGGCACGAATCCACCGGCCTGCGAGTCCCCGACCGCGCCGCTGATCGGAGACTTCGCATTCACATTGATACGACTCTGGCCCGAGATGGTTGCACCGGTGGTCACGCTCGTGAAGAACGTCAGGACGTTCTCAGGACCGAGAGGATCTGCGCCCTTTGGCATCTCATGCAGCAGGTAATAGACCCCCATCGCGGAACCGCCCATGTACCTGCGATAAAACGCCTCATCGGGGCTCTCCACGTCCATCTTCCCGCTCGTCAAATCTAGATGCAGAATCTTGCCAGTATAACCATACGGCATGGCTTCCTCCACGAGCCTGGGTGTGGCGGTTTGGACAAATTATAGCTGAACTAAGTGCCGGCGCCCTCCGCTTCGAACGGGTCCACGTCGGGAATACCGGGCTTGATCCACTTGCGGACCGGGAAGTAGAGCACGGCCCCAATCGCCATGGCGACCAACGCCCAGCTGATCGAGTCCATTCCCTCCTCCACATATTGGCTGTAGATCGCCAGCCCGATGATCAGGGCGGGCATCACCGTCACGATGGTCAGCCCGAGCCAGCCGCCCGGCACCTTCTTGCGCTCCAGGTGGGGCATGCTGAAGCGCAGCTTCCACATTGCGAAGAACTCCGCCATCAACACGAGCATGTTCAGAAACACGTCGATGACGACCAGCGCAGCGAACGCCGAAAGCGAGAACACGGAATACACCAGCGCGCAGAACAGGATCGAGATCCACGGAGTGCCGTACCGGGGGTGGACCTTCACGAGAAACTTCGGCATCATCCCATCCTGGGACATGGCGAAGGGGACGCGCGTGCCGCCCAGCCCGTTCCCGATGAACAGGCCGATCATGCTCAGCACGGCAGCAAAGGTGACGAGAGCGCCCATCGTCCTTGC
>DATKAF010000278.1:0-5684 GCA_035498395.1 Anaerolineales bacterium | reverse complement strand
CAACAGTACGCGAACAACAAGGCAGCGCAGAATATGGACCCCGCGGTCCGCACGAAGCTCATCCAGCAGTCGATCGCTCTGGAAGAGCAGCGGATGGGACTGAACACGCCCATTGCCGTGCGGAACGTGCGATACCTGATCAACGCGCTCACCCTGAACCTGGGACGGGCGATCAACATGACCAGCGACAGCGGCTCGAAGGAGGTACGCCTCATCCTGCTGGAGCGACTGCCGGCCACCTTGCTCCTGATGGGAGTCTCGGAGCTCTCGCTGTTCTTCATCAGCGTTTTCCTGGCGCTCGGCCTGTCACGGCGCTATGGGAGCTGGTGGGATAAGATGGTCATCACGCTATCACCGACCTCCTCCGTACCGCCGTGGTTCTACGGTATTTTCTTCATTCTCATTTTTGCAGCATTGCTGAAGATGCTGCCGTTCGGCGGCATGGTGGATGCGCCGCCGCCGGACAACCCGGTGGACTACGCGCTCAGCGTAGCCCGGCACATGATCCTTCCGGCCTCGTCGCTCATCCTCAGCGCCCTGTTCCTGAGCATCTATAACTGGCGGACGTTCTTCCTGATCTACTCCAGCGAAGACTACGTGGAGATGGCGAAGGCCAAGGGCCTGCCCTCTCGTGACGTCGAGCGGCGCTATATCCTGCGGCCAACGCTCCCTACCATTATTACAAGCTTCGCCCTGCTGCTGATCACCGTCTGGACCGGCGCGATCATCACCGAGACGGTCTTCCTGTGGCCGGGACTGGGGCGCACCATCTACCGGGCCATCGGCCTGTACGACACGCCCGTCATCGTAGGCTCCACGATCATCTACGCGTACCTGCTGGCGATGACCGTGTTCATACTGGACTTCGTGTACGCCCTGGTGGACCCGCGCGTGAAAGTAGGCGGTAACTAACATGAGCACGATCAAGAACTCGTTCCGCGAACTGCTGCGTTATCCCTCGGCCATCGTCGGGCTGGCGATCATCTTCTTCCTGCTGGCGGTGGCGGTCTATGCGGTGATCGCAATTCCATACGGCACGGCGGTGCGCCTGTGGCGCGGCGGCGAGGACGTGTGGTACCAGAACCCGAAGTACGCGGCGCCGGCATGGACCAATTTCTTCAAGTCCAAGAAGGAAGCCATCTCCTTCTCGGTCAACACCGCCAAAGGGACCATGCAGAAGACGGTGACTCCCGGAAAACAGGGAACAGGCACAACGCTGATCTCCCACTCATTCGACTTCCAGTCCGACGATTATCCGCAGGAGATGTTCCTGTACTTCACGACCACGTACGCAGAAAAGCAACCCTTCGCATCCGTGGTGTGGTACACCCCGGACGGGCGAAAGATCCGCATCGACGACCTGGCCCTGGAGGAGAAGGAGACGCTGCCCATCTCTCAGGATAAGCGGCTGCAGCAGCGGCTCAAGACCGCAGATGTGATACCGGCCCTCTTCAACGACCCCAAGACCGGGCAGATCCTCAAGGGGACCTACAAGATTGAGGTAACGGGGACCACATTTGAGCCGAACTCCACCATCGACAGCGAGTTCGTGTTCCATGGCACACTGTTTGGGCTGGCAGGCACGGATTATCTGCGCCGCGACCTGATGCTGCCGCTGCTGTGGGGAACGCCCGTGGCGCTGGCATTTGGCATCCTGGCGGCGCTGTTCACGCTGGTGGCGACGCTGGTCATCGCCGCGTTCGGCACGTGGTACGGCGGATGGGTGGATGAGCTCATCCAACGCATCACCGAGGTGAACCTGGTGCTGCCGTTCCTGTCCATCCTGATCATGGTCGGGACGTTCTACTCGCGCAGCATCTGGGTGATCCTGGGCGTGACGGTGCTGTTGAGCATCTTCACCGGGCAGATCAAGAGCTACCGCGCCGTCTTCCTGCAGGTGAAAGAGTCCATGTATATCGAAGCCGCCCGCGCCTACGGCGCCAGCGACCGGCGCATCATTTTCCAATACCTGATCCCACGCATGATCCCCCTGCTGATCCCGGGGCTCGTCTCGGCGGTTCCCGCCTACGTGTTCCTGGAGGCATCTCTGGCAGTGCTCGGGCTGGGCGACCCGGTGCTCCCGACCTGGGGCAAGATCATCAACGATGCGGAAATGAACGGCGCGCTGTACAAGGGCTACTACTACTGGATCATCGAGCCGGCCGTGCTGCTGATGATCACGGGCTTTGGGTTTGCGATGCTCGGCTTCGCCCTGGACCGCGTGTTCAACCCGCGTCTCCGGGATATCTAGGAATCATTCGAAACCGATCCCGGCACATGCGGGACGCAAGGTGAATTATGGCTGTTGCGCAGAATCAAAAACTGCTCCAAATCGATGGTCTCGTGCTGCACTTCAAGACCACCCATGGGGACGTGCAGGCGGTCGACGGCGTGAACTTCGAACTCGGATCCAATCGGGCGGTGGTGATCCTGGGCGAGTCGGGGTGTGGGAAGAGCTCGCTGGCCAAGGCGATCCTGCGGCTGCTGCCGCGCAACGCCGGCCAGTACACCGGTCACGTCTACCTGGACGGCAAAGACGTGATGCAGTTATCGGAAGAGGAGTTCCGGCAGAACATCCGCTGGGCCTCGATCTCGATGGTGCCCCAGGCGGCCATGAACGCGCTGAACCCGGTCATCCGCGTCGGAGACCAGGTGGCGGAGCCTGCCATCGAGCACCTGGGCGTGAGCAAGGCAGAGGCCATCTCGCTGGTCAAGAAGATGTTCCAGCACGTGGGCGTGCCAGAGGACTTCATCAACCGCTACCCCTTCGAACTGAGCGGCGGGATGCGGCAGCGCGTCGCCATCGCCATGGCCCTGGTCACGTCGCCGAGCCTGATCATCCTGGACGAGCCCACCTCCGCCCTGGATGTGCTGACCCAGGCGAACATCTTTAACGTGTTGAAGCGGCTGAAGAAGGAACTGGGCGTCAGCTTCATCCTGATCACTCACGACATTGCGACGTCCAGCGAGCTGGCAGACGACGTGGCGGTCATGTATGCCGGGCAGATCGTGGAAGTGAGCGATGCGTACCGGTTCTTTGACAAGCCCCTGCATCCATACTCGCAGAAGTTGATGGCGAGCGTGCCGCGGCTGCACGGGACGAAGGAGCCGGAGTTCATTACGGGCCGCCCGCCAAGCCTGATCAACCTGCCAGCCGGCTGCCGGTTCGCCGACCGGTGCCCGTTCCGATTCGAGCGATGCGCGGAAGAACCGCCGCTGTTCGACAAGGATAACCGCAAGGTCAAGTGCTGGTTGTACGCGTAAAAAGCTAAAGCTATCAGCCATCAGCTTTTAGCTCTTTAGCTCTTAGCTTTCAGCCAAGGAACGCCGAAGGTCTTATTTCGAAGGTCATGGAGCCTGAACATGGCAGTTGAAACCGCAGAGAAAGCGACTGGGAAGAAGGAAGACACCCGCAAGGTGCTGCTGTCGATCGAGGACCTGCACGTCTGGTTCGAGCTGCGGCGGTTCGGCTTCGGCCACGCCGGCTACGTGCGCGCCGTCGATGGAGTGACCTTCAACCTGCATGCCGGGGAGACGATCGCGGTCGTAGGGGAAAGCGGCTGCGGCAAATCCAGCCTGATGAAGACCATCCTCGGGTTGTATAAGCCGACCCAGGGCAAGGTCATCTTCGACGACAAGAACCTGGCGGAATTCGACGACAAGGGCATGCACTGGTATCACTCGCACGTCGGCTATGTGCAGCAGGACCCCTACGGCGCGCTTCCGCCGTTCATGAACGTCCAGCGCATTCTCGAGGAACCGCTGATCGTGGGAGGCGTCAAGAGCAAGGAGGAGCGCCTCCAGCGAGTGCGCAAGGCGATGGAAGAGGTGAAGCTGAGCCCGGTGGACGACTTCCTGCTGAAGTATCCACATATGCTGAGCGGAGGCCAGCAACAGCGCGTGGTGATCGCACGTGCGATGATCATGGAGCCGAAATTCCTGGTGGCAGACGAGCCGGTCTCGATGCTGGACGCGTCCGTGCGTGTCGAGATCCTCAAACTGCTGCGCGGCCTGCAGGAAACGCACAACCTCTCCGTGATCTACATCACGCACGATCTCTCCACCGTCAGCTACTTCTCGGAACGAATCTTTGTTATGTATGCCGGAAACCTGGTCGAGAAGGCCTCGGTACGGCACGTGCTGGACAACCCGCTCCATCCCTACACAATGGCGCTCCTGACCGGCACATCCGAGCCCGATGCCCATAATGCGGAGACATTCAAGGAAATCCCGCCGGGCGAGCCGCCGAGCCTGGTGAAGCCGCCCAGCGGCTGCCGCTTCCACCCGCGCTGCTCACGATTCATGGCAGGCATCTGCGACGTGAAGGTCCCACCGGATTTCGAGCCGGAGCCCGGGCACTTCGTAAAGTGTTGGCTGTACCAGGAAGGGTAGCTTATCGAAGCCCGCCCCGCCATGGCGGGGCGAATTTACCCTGACCCATGTCTCCCTGGAGCCTGATCCTGATCGGTTTCCTGTTGTCTGTACTGGGCATCGCGTTACCATTCCTGATGCTCATCCATATCATCCCTTCGACGTTCTTCCTTAACTTTCTTGCATTTGGCGCTATGCTGGCGGGCCTTTCGCTCGGCATTATCGGCGCCGGCTCATATTACCGGCAGCATCGGAAGTAGGAATTCATTCTCCCGCATCGAAACCCGGCAGTTGCCGCTTGTTAGAACCGCCGGGATGGGATAGGATTCGTGTGCTAGACCCGAATGTTCCCATGAGGGCGGCCCAGACTACAGCCCAGGAGTGAATAATGTCCGGCTCACGCGGCGCGCTCCGCCGAGCAATTCGCTTTATCGTTCCCATCACGTTCCTGTTATCAGCCTGCTCGCTTCCAGCCCTGCCGATCGGCAAGACCCCGCAGGCCACGCCTACCAGCGCAGTTGCGCCTCTCCCCACGTCAACCTCGACGCCCACGCCCGCCGCGCCGCGAGCGCTGACCGTCTGTTTGGGAGCGGAGCCGAACACCCTGTATCCCTTTGCCAGCCCGAATGATGCCGCACTCAGCGTGCTGGCCGCCATCGATGACGGGCCGATCGACACGGTCAACTACAGTTTCCAGCCGGTGATCCTGACCAAGCTGCCGACGCTGGCAGACGGGGATGCGAAGGTCCTGCCGGTCGACGTGAAAGCCGGATCCAAGATCGTGGATGCCGATGGGAACCTGACGGCGCTCGCCGCGGGCACGCGCGTGCGCCCATCGAGCTGCCGCACCGACGATTGCATCATCACCTACGACGGCGTCAGCCCGATCAAGATGGACCAGATGGTTGTGACCTACCAACTCCGGCCGGACCTGACCTGGTCGGATGGCACGCCGCTGACATCGGACGATTCGGTGTATGCCTATCAACTGGCAGCCAGCAACGACACGCCCGGCTCCAAAGTCCTGATCGACCGCACGCAGACGTACGAGGCGCTAGACCCGAACACCACGCAGTGGTGGAGCATCCCGGGCTACCTGGACCAGACATTCCAAATCAACTTTTGGGCGCCGGCTCCCAAGCATCTTTGGAGCAAATACACGCCCGCGCAGCTCCCACAGATCGACATCGCAGCCCGCTCCCCGGTCGGTTGGGGACCTTACGCCGTAAAAGAGTGGATCGCCAGCGACCATATCACACTGACGAAGAACCCGTACTATTTCCGTGCATCGGCCGGATACCCGAAGTTCGATG
>DATKAF010000277.1:0-2182 GCA_035498395.1 Anaerolineales bacterium | reverse complement strand
CCACGTCGCCTTGCACCTTCGGGTCGAGTGAGTGTTCCAGCCACTTGTAGGCACAATTCGGGTGCGGAGCATTGGCGGCCATCATCGTGGTATCAGCCCAACCGGTCGTGCCTTCCTGTGGGATGGTGCTGGCGATCGGTTGCTTATCGGCGACCAGCAGGTTCACCTGATACGGCCACGATGGAGCGGCCACAAAACCCTCGGTCTTGAAGTCTTCGACCTGTGTTGCATAATCGCCCCAGTACTTTGAAGCGATCGTGCGCTGCGCCTTGAGCAAGGCGATCGCCGCATCGAATTGAGCCTGGGTCAGCTCATAGGGATCCGTGATGCCCAATTCGGGGTTGTGGAACTTCAGGTAATTGGCAGCGTCGGCAATATAGATTGAGCCGACATAGCCCTGTACACGGCCCTTGTTCGGCTTGCCATCTGGGAAGTTCATGGGAGTGAACACAACGTCCCAAGAGGTCGGGGCAGTCGGAAAGACCTGGGTGTTGTACATCAAAACGTTAGGTCCCCACTGGTAGCTAACCCCGTAGTGTTTTCCATCCACCGTGTGCCACGGCGCGTTTTGCAGCCGCGGATCTACGGTGGAATAGGATGGGATGCGGCTTAGGTCAAGCTGTTGCACGGAATTGCCATACACAAGACGCAGACTTGCATCGCCAGAGGCGGTGACGAGGTCGAAACCACCGCTGTTGATTAGTTGCACCATTTCGTCCGAGGTTGCCGCGTCCTTAACCTTGACGGTGCAGCCCGTCTGCTTCTCAAAGCCGGTCACCCAATCGTAGTTCGGATCGTTGGCGCCCCGCTCGATGTATCCCGGCCAGTCCACGATATCAACTTCGCCCTCGCCTTTGACTGCGGCGGGGGCTTGCGTGTCAGCTGCGACAGCCGACGCTTGAGTCGCGGCTGGAGGCTGTGTGGCAGCGGGCGCCTGCGTGGGAGCACTCCCACAGGCGGAAATAAGGACACTTCCTAGAACGACTAAAGCCATCCACTTAAACACAAACCTGGTTCTCATGCTCTTTCTCCTTTGACGAATCCCTTTAATGAACGTCGATGCAACCCGAGACCAAGCGTCGGAGCCGATAGCAGCTGTCTTACCTCCTTCTTTCCAGCACTCAGCGTTCACACGCCCAAGCGATTCTGATAATTTCGATATAGTTGCGCCAGATTATAGCGACTTCGCTGTCCCCGTCAATCACGAATTTGGCCAACCGCACAAACTTGCGGTCGGCCAAATTCACAACGTGTTCCAAACATCACGTACCGGAACAGCGGGCTCTAGCCGCCTTGGCGCCCAGTCCTACCGGAATTCGTCGCGGATGAGAAGAGGCGCTGCCAGCTCTATCGTGGATATGAAAGCGTCACCAGCGAACGGAAGGCGGCATACGCCTGCGGCACATCACCCGCTGTGAAGCAAACACGGACACCCTGCCTTGTGGCGCCTGGCAAGATCATGGCGCGGTCTGCCATGTCGGAGGAAACGAGATCGACGGCAACAGTGACCGGCGCCTCGATCACGAATGGCGCAGGAGCCGTTCCATCAAAGAGACGGCGCACCCCTCGCTGCGCAGCCGTCTCGATACGCTCAGCCGTAACCTCAGGAGGCAAGCACAATGCGGAGAACCTCCCGGTAGCAGTCTTGACCAGGGCGGTCTCGATATCGCCCAGCTCCCCAGAGATCTGCGCACAGGCGGTTTGATCGCCACTTGCCATCAACACCCGCGCGCCGTAGTGCCCGGCCAGGGCCGCATTCAGCGTGTATTCTCCAGCCAGCTCATCATTCAGCAGGACACCTGCAACACAGGTGCTCGACCAGGTATGATCCAGCACCGCAGGGTGCGAGCCCTGCCGCGCATGATAACCGACGAAGAGCACGCCGTCGACACCCTGGTCGATGCTCTGCATCATGGATTGCGGTGAGGGCGAGCCGGAGTTAAGGCTGGCGCGCGGGTCCAACTCCTCGATCAGGACGTTGGAGGCATTCCAGTGCGCATCGCTGACGATGACTTCTTCCGCGCCGCCCGCAAAGGCGCCACGGACTGCCGCGTTGACGTCCGCAGTCATGATCCTGCGGAACCGGCTGTACTCGGCATGCCCCGGCGTGACATGATCCCATGTGGTTACGCCGGTGATGCCTTCCATGTCGACCGAAATGAGAATCTTCATTGGCACCTCG
>DATKAF010000276.1:0-5410 GCA_035498395.1 Anaerolineales bacterium | reverse complement strand
CGCGACCTTCTCGTGCTCGGGTGGCGTCTCACGCGACCTGTTTCAAAAGATCGTCGCCGGCGCGGCGCTCGATGCCGGTGTCGACGCGCAGATTCTGCGGCATTTGAGCGCGGCACCGGATCATCCGGTCGCCTTGAACTTCCCGGAGGGCGAGTACTTGAAGGGGTTGCTGTGCCGCATCTGATGTCAGATGTCAGATATCAGATGTCGGTAACATTGGATTCCGGCTTCGCCGGTTGACTGTGGTGATATCTGACATCTGATACCTGACATCTGATGCCCTCGACCCGATTCATCGTCGTGCGCCACGGCGAAACCGCCTGGAACGCGCAAAGTCGTATCCAGGGTCACCTCGACAGCCCCTTGAACGAGGAAGGCATGGCGCAGGCGCTGCTGCTCGCCGAGCGTCTGGCACCGGAGCCCTTCGATCACTTCTACGCGAGCGACCTGGGGCGCGCGCTGCAGACCGCCCAACCGCTGGCCGACCGCACGGGGAGGCAGCCGATTCCCGAGACCCAGCTGCGCGAGCGGCGGCTCGGAGTTTTCCAGGGCCTCACGTCAACTGAGTGCCAGCAAACCTATCCGGAAGACTACCGGCGCTTTCACAGCCGCGATCCCGACCACGCGATGCCGGGCGGGGAAAGCATCCGCGAATTGAATCGGCGGGTAGCCGCGCTGTTCGAGGCGCTGGCAAACCGTCATCCCGGCGCGTGCCTCGTCACGGTCACGCATGGCGGGGTCCTGGACGCGCTCTATCGCCATGTCACGGGGATGCCGCTCGACAAACCGCGCGATTTCCCCGTCTTTAATGCCAGCGTGAACCGGGTGCGCCGCGACACCACCGGCTGGGTGCTGGAAACGTGGGGCGACATTTCGCATCTGACGCGCGATGCTACGTTGGATGACTTCTAACTAAACTAAGGAACCTCTGAATGAGAGTCATCCCCGCGCAGGCGGGGATCCAGAAGCGCTTGACTACCCTGGGTTAACCGCTTCTGGGGGAACGACAGCATACGACTTGATCAGAGTCTCCTTTAGGCAGCGTGAAACGTTGGGTGCGACCGACGCACGTCACGCCTGCACCGGCTGAACTGGTTGCACCGGACGCGCTACGCGCGCTAGACTGAAGCACTCTCCGTCACTGTAAGCCAGGACCGCCTAAGGAATGCACGGCCGGCGCATCGTCACCAAATTGCTGCTGATCCTCGCCTTGCTGGCGGGGCAGCATCTTGCGCTCGTCCATGCGGTCAGCCACCTGCCTACCGGCGAGGTGGCAGGCGGGAAGGAAAGCGGCGTTCCGCACGGCAAGCTGTGCGCGCAGTGCGTGCTGGCCGCGCACCTTTCGCACGGCCTGCCCTCAATCGCGCCCTTACCCACCTCGACCGCAGCGGTGCCGCTCGAGGCACCGCCCCTTCGCGGCTTCCAGCAAGCCGCGCTGATTCTCGGCTTCCACTCCCGCGCGCCTCCGGCGCCGCTCTGAACTCCCTTTCATGTCGCGCCCGCTCCGGTCGGATGACCACGGCGGGCGTCCATCGATCAGGATTCGGAGGAGTGTTCTTCCATGCAACATCGAAAGCCGATGGCGCTTGCCCTGGCACTCGCCTGGGTAGCAGCCGGCACATCCCACGCCCAGACGACCAGCGCTGAGCTCGACCAGATTCGCCAGGAGATCCAGGCAGTCAAGCAGGGTTACGAAAAACGCATCCAGGACCTGGAGAACCGCCTCAAGCAAGCCGAGCAGGCGGCGCAGCAGGCGCAGACCACAGCCAAGCAGGCCGAGCAGCAGGCGCAGAGCGCAGCCAGCCAAGCGAAGGAGAGTGCGAAGCAAAGCGAGAAGGTTGCGGCAGAGGCGCCCGCCCCGCAACAGCCGGCATCACCAAGTTCCTTCAACCCGGCGCTTTCGCTGATTCTCCAGGGTGGGTACTACAACTCGAACCAGAATCCCAACACGCGCAGCATCACCGGGTTCCTTGGGCCAGGTGAGCTCGGCCTGCCCGAGCGCGGCTTCAGCCTCGGCGAATCCGAGATCACGATATCGGCGAACGTCGACCACCTGTTCTACGGTCAAGCCACTTTCTCGATCGAGGACGGCGTGATCGAGACGGAGGAAGCCTTCTTCCAGACCACCGCCCTCGGCCATGGCTTCACGGGGAAGGGCGGGCGGTTCTTTTCAGGCATCGGCTATGAGAACTCCATTCATGCCCACGCCTGGGACTTCCAAGACGACTCGCTCGTGCAGCAGGCTTTCCTCGGCCCTAACTTCGGCATCGACGGGCTACAGGCGACCTGGATCGCGCCGCTGTCCAAGGTGTACGTCGAGCTGGGCGCCGAAGGCGGCAAGCCGGTCGAATTTCCATTCGCCGACAGCGACCAGAACCACAACGGCTTCCAGGTTGCGACGCTGTTCGCGCACCTGGGCGGAGACATCGGCGTCAGCCACAGCTACCGGTTCGGGGTATGGGCCATGAACGCGGATAACAACGTCACCGATCAGCCGCTAGCGGCGCTGGATTTCACCGGCGTGACGAATACGCTGACCGGCGGCAACGACAAGCTCTGGGGTCTGGACTTCGTCTACAAGTGGGCACCCAACGGCGACCCTTCTTACCGCAATTTCAAGTTCGTCGCCGAATGGATGCAGCGCAAGCTCGACGGCACGCTGACCTATGCGCCCGGCGACCCCGCTCAGCAGACCGGCAGCTTCGAGGCGACGCAATCGGGATGGTACGTGCAGGGCATCTATCAGTTTCATCCGTACTGGCGCGCCGGCCTGCGCTATGGCGAGCTGAATGAGGGGTCGTACACCCTGGGTTCAGGGCTGGCTGGCGCGCCCGGCCTGGCGCCGCCCGACTTCACGCCCAAACGCGTCTCCGCAATGGTCGACTGGAGCCCATCGGAGTTCAGCCGCTTCCGCCTGCAATACAACCAGGACAAGTCACAGCAGGGGATCACGGACAACCAGTGGTTCCTCCAATACATACTCAGCCTCGGCACGCACGGGGCGCACAAGTTCTAGGGCATAGCGTGGCGGAAAACCCATCGTTTCGCCGGAGAGGATTGATCACATGAAAGCACTTTTGAGTCTGCTGGGGTTGACGGCCCTGCTCGCCTGGACCGGGCCGGCACAGGCGGTCGTCAATGTCTTTGCCTGCCATCCCGAGTGGGGCGCGCTGGCGAGCGAGATCGGCGGCGATCGCGTCAGCGTCTACACCGCAACCACGGCGCTCCAGGATCCGCACAAGATTCAAGCACGGCCCAGCCTGATCGCCCGCGCAAGAGTCGCGGACCTGGTGATTTGCACCGGTGCGGAGCTCGAGGTCGGCTGGATGCCGGTGGTCATCGGCCAAGCCGGAAACGACAAGATCGTCGCCGGCAAGCCGGGAAATCTGGAGGCCGCCAACTACGTCCAGCTCAAGGAGGTGCCGCAACGCCTCGACCGGTCGATGGGAGACGTGCATCCCAGAGGCAACCCGCATATCCAGTGGGATCCGCACAACATCCAGCTGGTGGCCGACGAGCTCGCCAAACGACTGGTCTATATCGATCCCGCGGGCAAGGCCTATTACGACTCCCGGCTGGCATCGTTCACGCAGCGCTGGGCGGAGGCGACCAAGCGCTGGGAGCAGGAGGCCACGCCGCTGCGCGGGATCCCCGTGATCGAGCATCACAAGGAGCTGACCTATCTGTTCGACTGGCTGGGCATGCCCGTGGTCGGCTCGCTGGAGCCCAAGCCAGGCGTGGAGCCCACCTCGTCTCACCTCACCGAGTTGGTTCAGCAGCAGAGTTCGCGTCCCGCCAAGCTCATCGTGATCACCACGCAGAAGAATCCCGACGCCGCCGAGTGGCTGTCCGGACATGTCAAGATCCCGGAGATTGCGCTGCCACAGACCGTGGGAGGCACGCCGGGCGCGAAGGACCTGTTCAGCATGTACGACGACGCCATCAACCGGCTCCTCGCAGCCGAGAAACCGAAGTCGTAAGCGCGATTGTGTCGACCCAGCCTCCCGCGCGCGAGCGCGGGAGGCTTTCTGTCTCCAGAGGACGAACCTGAATGGATGACGGCCCCGTTGTCTTGGAAGTGGAAGGTCTATCCGCGGGGTATGCACGTCCCGTCGTCGGGCCCGTGAGCTTTTTTGTCCGTTTGGGCGAGATCATCGGCATCCGCGGACCCAATGGCGCGGGCAAGTCGACCCTGCTGAACGCAATCGCCGGCGGCGCCAGGATTTTCTCCGGGCGCGTCAACAAGCGGCCGGGCCTGCGCGTTTCCCATCAGCAGCAGAGCGCATTGCCGCTGGATGACGTACCGTTGTCGGGACACGAATTGCTCGGACTCACGGGAGCAACCGACCAGTCGTTGCCCCCCTGGATCAAGCCGTTCGTGAAGCGGCGGCTGGATCGGCTGAGCGGCGGTCAACTGCAGTTCCTGCAGGTGTGGGCCTGCCTGACAGCGCCGGTGGATCTGATCCTACTGGATGAGCCGACCAACAACGTCGACCCTCCCGGCGTAGAGTATATGGGCGAAGAGTTGATGCGCATGCGCGGGTCGCACGCAGCGATCGTGATCAGTCATGATCAGCGCTTCCTGGATCGGGTCTGCACACGCTCCCTGGAGCTGTAGCCGTGAACTTGAGCGTCCTCATCGACCCGCTGTTCCGGTTGCCGTTCCTGACCGGCCTGACGTTCGCCTTGGTGCTCCCCGTGCTCGGGATGTACCTGCGGCTCAGAGAGGAATGGCTGGCAGCGCTCGCGTTTGCCCAGGTGGCGGCCGCCGGTTCGCTGGCGAGCTCGATCCTGGGCTTGCCCCCGCAAGCGGGGGCGTTGGCATGCACCTGTGGGGCGGCGGCGCTGAAAGGCTGGATCGCACGCGCAGGCAACAACGGCTATGCGTTACTCATGATTGTCGGCTGGGCAGCGGCCATCCTCATGCTGGCGAATGTGCCGATCGCAGAACAGCTCGGGCATGCCCTGTTCGATGGTCAGCTGTACTTCACGAACATCGGCCACCTCGCGATCGCAGCGCTGTTCCTCGGCATCACCGCGACCTTGCTGCCGTGGCTGTCGAGGCGTCTGTTGCTGGAACGCATGTTCCCGGATTTCTTCCGCGCCAGCGGCCTTTCGGCCCGTCGGTATCACCTCATCTTCGATCTGTTGATCGCCGCCGGACTCGCGTTGGCCACCTCGTGTATCGGGGTGATGGCCGCGTTCGGGCTGGTGTTCGTTCCATCGATGATCGCGTACCGGATCGGCCCCAACTGGAAGGCGTCCGTTGGCATCGCAGCCGGCTCCAGCCTCGGCGCCTACCTGATCGCATTCGCGGCAGCCCTGCTGCTCGATCAGCCGTTCGGTCCGGTGTTGGTGGTCACCCTTGCCGCCCTTGCCGTATTCGGTTGGCTGGCATTGTCCGCGCTCC
>DATKAF010000275.1:0-3515 GCA_035498395.1 Anaerolineales bacterium | reverse complement strand
GCCTCCAAGTGGTTCGCCCGCATCTCCGGTCTGTTCAATGGGCTCGTCACGCACCACAAGCACGACGAGTCACCCGCGGACAACATCGGTGTTGCCGACACCTATCACGGCAAGACCATCCCGCTGGAGACGGCAAAGCAGCTCGTCTCCTTCCATGAGCATGACCACATCCACGTCGACGACCTGGAGCAGATCATCCCCTACAAGCGGGCGCGCTCCATCATCCTCAAGAACCCCGAGAAGATCGTGGCGCTGGATTGCCCCTGCCGCGCCTCGCGCCCCAATCCCTGCCTTCCGATGGATGTCTGCCTGATCGTCGGCGATCCGTTCGCCTCGTTCGTCCGCGAGCACCAACCGAACCGCTCGCGCTGGATCACCAGCCAGGAGGCTATCGCGATCCTCCAGGCGGAGGACGAGCGCGGCCACATGCATCACGCCTTCTTCAAGGATGCCATGCTCGACCGGTTCTACGCCATCTGCAACTGCTGCGAATGCTGTTGCGGAGCCATGCAGGCGCAGCGCAACGGCGTCCCCATGCTGGCCTCCTCCGGCTACGTCTCCAAGGTCGATGAAGACCTGTGCATCGGCTGCAGCGACTGCGCCGCCTACTGCCAGTTTGCCGCCCTCGAGGTCGTGGAGGGCGTCAACCGCGTCATCTACGACAACTGCATGGGCTGCGGCGTCTGCACCAGCAAGTGCGAGCAGGGTGCCTTGTCACTTGTCCTCGACGAGCGCAAGGGTGTGCCGCTGCAGGTCTGCGACCTGGCCGATCTCTCCGCGTGATCTCGGCGATATCCCATTCTGAGAAGGTTCGCAAGGAGATATCTGACCGTGAAGACTGCTGCTCGTGCACGTTTGGGTCCTGGTGAGATCATCATGCGAGGTCTGGCGGTTGGCTTTGCCTACGCACTTGCAAGTGCGTTAGCCGCGGCTTTGCTGGGGCCGCTCAGCCGCCTCGCGCCCAGTATCGATAACCTGCTGGTCTGGTTCATCTCGGGCTCGCTGACCGCCTTTGCCCTGTCACCGTTCATTCTCCACACGGTCTGGCCGCGTCGCGACACGATCCTTGCCGCCTGGGCGGTGATCGCGTTCGTGCGTGTCCTGGGTCTTGGCATTGAGGGCTCGCTGTTCAAACCAACACAGGCTGTCAACGCCGTCGTTGGCACCGCGGCGGGTTTGCTGATCGCCCTGCTGGTCGCCTGGCTTGCGGTGTGGCTGTTCATGCCTTCCCCGACCGCAATGCCGCGCCCAGGCTCTGGCCGCAGCCTGTGGGGATGGACCTGGCGCGTGCTCGTGGTCGGCGCGGCGTACTTCGTCTTCTATTTTGTCTTCGGCGCGACCAATGCTCTCCTCTATACAAAGCCTTTCTACGAAAACAACCCGCAGTACGGCCTTGCTCTGCCGCCTGCGGGCGTGATCTTCGCGGCGCAGTTACTGCGCGGCCCGCTCTTCGGTCTCGGCTCACTGTTCATCGTAATGTGCGCCGATGCGCCTCGCCCTCGCATGGCTGTCTGGCTTGGCCTGCTCCTGTTCGTGGTTGGAGGGCTCGGTCCGTACCTCGAGACGACATTCCGTACCATGCCCCTGGGCTTCAATACTGCCACTCTGCTGGAGCTCTTCCTCCAAAACTTCCTGACCGGCGTCGTCGCCGTCTATCTCTACAGATCGAAATAAGTTGGAGGCAGGCACTGGAATCTCGCTTCCTGTTGATTACAATTGCACCATTTCCGGCTAGGCCAGGCACGCCATAACAGAATCCCGACAGGTTGGACCAGAAAGGAACTTATGGGTACCAGGCTAAAGAGCAGCACGGTGTTCTGGATCTTCATCTGGTGCATCTTCATGGGCATTACGGTCGGGTCCATCGGCCTCGGCGCGGTCTTCCCGTCCGTCAACCGCATCACCAAGCCGTTTGTCTGCCGCGCCGGGCAGCTTGAGCTGGTCACGCAGGACTATCATCCTTCCCCTGTTGAGACTGTGACGACTCTGACGTGGTATTGTACGGATCCTGCCAATGGGGCGCGGCACGAGGTCAACATGTTCCAGATGGCACTCATCGCAGGCCCGCTCTACGGGTTGGTCTTGTTTTTCGTTGTGATGGAAGTGATGTGGATCCGCTCCAACCGGCATGTTTCAGCCGCGGACACGGAGAGCCCATCATCCGTCTGGTCCCCTCCTGCCTCGGATAATCGAGAGAGTCATTCCTCTGTGGAAGAGCGGCTCGCGGAGCTCAAGAACCTCCGCGATACGGGCTTGATCACGGAACAGGATTATGCCCGGAAGAAATCCGCGATCCTAAACGATCTGTAGTTCAATCGCGCTGATCGGCATCTCTTTTTTCTTTCAGCACCACCTGCTCCAGCGCCTGCTTGAACACCTCATACGGCTGAGCGCCCACAACCGCATACCGGTTATTGATCACATAGGTCGGCACGCCTGATATCCCCATGCGGTATGCCTGCGCGACCTGCTCTTCGACGCTGGCGGTGTATTTCTGCGCCACTACCTCACGCTGCATCTCGTCGGCGTCCAGGCCCGCAGTCTCCGCCGCGGATCTCAGCACAACCCATTTGCTGATATCCGCTCCATCGGCATAGACCTTTCGGAACACGGCCGCGTGGAACTCGATATGCAGCCCATGGTCGCGCGCGTATTCCGTCGCTTCGTGGGCCAGCCTCGTGTTGTAGATCCGCTTGGTGGAAACGAACGGCATCCCGAACGAAGCCGCCAATTGACTCAGCCGCTCCTCCGAGCCTGCCGCCCGTGCCTGCTTCACCCGTTCCGGCAGTTCCCGGCCATCCGGCGGCGTATCCCAATATAGATAGAATGGCCGCCACTCGACGTCGATCGCGTAGTCGGCTCCCAGCTTTTCGACCACATCCTGGCCGATATAGCACCACGGTCAGATGTAGTCGGAGAAGATCGTCAGTTTGAAGTCCATCGGCCCTCTCTCAGGTACAATTCCAACATTGTAATGCCCTGCCGTCCGTCGCACGATAAGACCCCGTGCTCCCGGTATTTCTTACACGGATATTGATGATGCTCGCAGACACCCGCATCAACCGCAACCGCATGCTTGCCGCCTTCGACGAGCTTGCCGCGATCGGCTCCACAGGGGATGGAGGCGTTCACCGCCCCACATTCAGTGAAGCGCACCTGGTAGCACGGGCCTGGTTCCGCGACCAGATCGAGAGGTCGGGACTGGAGTTCCGCCTCGATGGAGCCGGCAACCATTCCGCATTTCTGCGGTGCGGCCCGGCGGATGCGCCGACTCTACTGCTCGGCTCCCACCTCGATTCCGTCCCGCACGGAGGCCGCTTCGATGGGGCTCTGGGCGTCATGGCCGCGTTCGAGGTCTTGAGAACGGTCAAGGAGGCCGGTATCCGCCTCCGGTACAACCTGGAGGCAATAGACTTCACCGACGAAGAGGGCACGCTGGTCGGTCTGCTCGGCAGCAGCGCCCTTGCAGGCCGCCTCAATCCGTCTGTTGTGCAAAATCCCCGCGGCGGCCGCGA
>DATKAF010000274.1:0-2272 GCA_035498395.1 Anaerolineales bacterium | reverse complement strand
GGCGGGGTGAACCTGAAAGACCGGCGGCTGGTAGTCCGTCTGCACGGGCTGGACCCAGCCCGAGTAGGTGAAGCCTTCGTCGTTGATGCAATACCAGGTATTGTTGGAGGGATTGCCGGCGTCGCCCTGCAAGTGAGCGGTGATCGGCACGATCTCATCCCGCCCGAAGACGTGGAGCTTCTTCGCGTTGAAGTACGCGTGCTCGTACAGGGCGATGCCGCTGCTGACCATGCGCCCCTGCGAGGGACCCGGCGCGGCGAGGGCACGCCCCATCCCAAGGTCGGCGAGAAAGGCGCCCAGAAAGCCAGCCGCGGAGACCTTCAGGAAGTCGCGGCGGGAAAAAGGAAATTCACTCATTTGGTCGGGATGATTTTACTTCACCGGCGAGAGGCGCAGACGAGAGAACAAGGAGCCTTGTAGATAAAGGATTTACATTCAGTGGATTCAGCCTTCCACGCTGGAAAGCTGCGTAATCCAAACTGACTCACTCCCGGTATATCTCGTAGCGGAGGGTCTGCCAGGCGTCCTCCGGCGTGACCGGCAGGCTCAGGCTGCGGTGCAGCACCGACGCCGTCGCCAGGAACTCCACCTTCAGCCGGGCCTGGTCGTAGCCGAGGTCGCGTGCAAGGCCGTTCACGCGGCGGACGATAAGCGGGCCGAGGCCGAATGCCCGGTCCGGGTCGAAATCGTGAATGGGGACACCCCACGCCGCGCCGGCGTTCTGCGCCCCATTGATATCGATGTAGCAAAGCTCCAGGTAGGTGACGAGAGAATCCTCGAGCCGGCCCTGCCTGCCGCGCAGCTGCGCCATCCGCAGGGTGATGTTGCGGTAGCGAGCCCATTTGTGGGCCGCAGCAAAATCGTTACGCTGCCGGTCGAGACGCTGCCACTCTGAGTCGTCATTAGGCATTGCGTTCCCTCGTGCCGCGGGGGAGATTGAAAGCTCCTCCATGCAATAAGCATGATTCTACTGTACCGGGGCAGAATGCAAACAGGGCTAGGCGGTTAGCCAGCGCCGTTGTGCTACACTTTACTTTACGATCTCGAGAGCGGTTCCGGATGGCTGGTAGGCGAACTGGTCGCCCGGCTTGACGGCGGGGGTTGTCCAGCGGAAGAGCCATTTGGCAGCCTCGACGCTCAGGTTGATGCAGCCGTGGCTCTTGGGGTGACCAAAGTCGTTGTGCCAGTACGTGCCGTGCAGCGACAGACCGGCTTCAGTGAAGTACATAACCCACGGGACGCCGGGCAGATCATAGCCGGAGGCGGTGATATCGCCGTTCGCCATGTGGCGGGTGGGCCGCTTGTGGTAAGTCATGAAGTGACCGATGGGGGTGGTGTAGGTGCCGCCGATGAAGATGGCGCCGGTGGCCGCGCGCGTGGCGAACACGGGCTGGTCGTTCTCGTAGGCCAGTACCAACTGATCGTCGAGCCGGACCTGGATCCTCTTCTGGGTATCGGGGATATCCGGAGATAAAGGGGCCAGCTCTTCGGGGGAGATGAAGCGCAGATGCGCGGCGGGCGCGTAGTACAGCTTGTTCCACTTATCGTCGAGCACCTGGTACCAGACCTTGCCATCGGATGGACTGGTGAAGGCGGACATGACCCAGTGGATCGTGTCGTAGTACATGCGGTAGGCTGCCATGGACTCGACGCTGGGCTGCTCGTGGGCGTCGGTGTACGGGACGGTGACCTGCGCGAGCGCACCCGTGACCGGAACCTGCGCCGCCGGCGCATTGAGAACCGTCTGCACGGGCTGTATGGTACCGGAGTAGGCGTAGCCTTCGCCGCCGATCTCATACCAGACGCGGTTGTAGTCGCCCATATCCTGGCTGATGGTAATGCCGGTGATGGAAAGGATGCTGTCGCGCCAGTGCAGGCTGAGGCGGCGCGCACTCGTCGAAGGCTGATCGTAGACCCAGATCAGGCGCGAGGTGACGCGGCCCTGCTGCGTGTCCGTGTCGTCCACAGGCGGATCGGCGCGCGGAAGTGTCCAATCGCCCTCTTTCCGGAGCAGGAAGGGAAACGAACCCGGACCCGGAAGGGCGAGGCCAAGCAGACCCATTCCACCGAGCTTCAGCAGGTCACGGCGCGACAGGGGTTGCATGCTTGTCTAACTTGGAGAGTCCACTAAGAACACGAAGGAGAGAATCCACGAAGAACATGAAAAGAACACGAAGAATACACAAAGATGTGCAATTCTGCTCGTGCCTTTGGACTCCTATGAGTCCGCATCCCCTTAATAGTGCACGTTGACGAGCGTGCCGACCGAGGC
>DATKAF010000273.1:0-7532 GCA_035498395.1 Anaerolineales bacterium | reverse complement strand
AGATGGCCTTCTTGGAGGCCGGGGCCATATCCACCATCTTCTTGACCCATGGCTTGAAGACCAGCGGGGATGAGTCCCACCAGATCTCCATCTCGGGGTTGGTATTGATGAGTCTTTCTACGGCACTTTCTATCATGGCTTTTACCTTCCTTTGCGTTCGCTACTTTTCGGATGATTATCTCGTGGGGCGGCATCAGGGCCGGGCCCCATGAAGGGTTTCTCAATTTCAGAAGGCGGGAAACGCGCGCTGCATCAGGCGCCATTGCCGGAGCAATGCCCGTCGCCGATATCCTCGCGGGGCGGGTGTTCCTCGCGGCGAGGCAGCCGCCGCCGCTGCGCCAGTCTCCTGCTATGCGGAAACATCATTCAACCAACGCTCCCAGCGGTAGTCCGTCAGCCGCTCACGAACACGCCCAAAGAACAGATCGGCGTAGGCCTGGAAGTCCTCATCCAGCTTGGAAATGCCGGTCTGCGTTGTGCCCCACATTGCCTCGTGAATCTCCGACATCGCTGCCATCAATCTCAGGCGGGCGTAGCTCTTCGGTGTCACTTCGCCAAAGTACTCTTGCAATAACAGCCGTATCTGATCTTCCTCCAGCCTATGATGGTGCGTGAAATTGCCCAGGTCGAAGAAGATATCGCCCATGCCGGCATATTCCCAGTCCAGCAGCCGCACTTCGCCCATGCCGCCGGTCACATCCTCTTCATCGAGCCAATTCAGGTTCAGGAGGTCGTCGTGGCATGGCGTGGGGATGTATGGATCTTTCAGCAATGCGGCTTCTACAGCGCGCATCTGCTGCACGATCCAGTCAAAATCGAACGGAAACTTGCAGTTCTTCTGTTTCGAAACAGAAGTGAGCATCTCGATGCGGCGGAACACGTTGAACTCGCCGGCGAGCGCGGGGCCCCTGCGATGGAATAGTCGTAGTTTTCGGACCACGCGGACGAGGTTGTCTGGCCGTGTGATGACCTCCGGGGGAAGCTGCCTGGCCTTAATGAAACGTGTCACCAGGTAGCCTTCCGGCTCGATGCAATATAACACCTCTGGCGCGATTCCGAGCTGTCCGGCTGCCAGGTTTGCACAGTATTCGACATCGCGCCGGATGCCCAGCTTGTCAGTATCTTCACCGCAGATGCGCAGCACATACGACTTGCCGTCTGCATCGATCTTGTAGTTCCGGTTGGTCACGCCACCGGTCAGCGGGGTGCTTACCAAGCTCCTGGCATTCGCCAGGAACGGGACACGTGCGATTGCTTGTTCAAGTGTGAGTGCCATCGTCTCTTTAGCTTGGAGTCTGCTTGTCTGCGGCCCCTCTCCGATTCGTAGTGTGGATCGGAGAGGGGCATTGAATCGTTTCGGGTGCCCGCCAATCCTACTCGGGCGGGATTTCCTTGAACGCGTAGTCGATGTTGATGCCCTTCTTTCGCTGCTGGCGCTTCGTCCACGCATACCAGACGATGCAGAACAGTATGATCCCGAAGGACAGAATTTGGGCCCACAGATTGGTCGGGAAATTCTCAAAGTTCCAGTTGCCGATGACACCTAGTGCGGGCTCCAAGACGAAGGAAAGCACCATAGCCATTCCGAGTCCGCCGCCGAGCATGCCGAGCGCGGTCGGCATAGGCATCTTCTCGCCCTTGAGCCAGGCGGGGATGCGCCCATAGAGGGGACGCAGGAACCAGATGCCGCCGACGATGACGGCTGCGCGAGTGGCCCAGATGAGGAACGGGTAGGAGCCGAAGGCATGGGGGGCCAAGACCCAGCCGGCCCAGCACCATGCGAATAGTCCCGCGAGTCCCATCAGCATGCCGAGATACGGATGGATGTAGTACTTGGCGCCCGGCGAGGCGTCATATACTTCCTTGGCCTTGAACGGGAAGAAAATCCCGGCGAGAGCACTGGCAGTGAAGCCGAGCCCTCCGCCGAACGTGACACCGAGGGTCAAAGCGACCCAGCCCTGGACCTGGTTGTAGCACCAGATGGCGGGGATGCTGGCCAGCAGGAATGCCAGATGCGCATTGACCGGCGTGTGAAGCCGTTCGTTGACGCGGCTGAACCACTCGGGCATGGCGCGGTCGAGAGAGGCCGCGACCATGATGCGGGTGGTGCCGATCATGATGTTGTTGGCGATCTGGAAGCTGTTCAGGATGTAGCCGAATGCAATCAGCACGACAACGATCGGGCTGGCAGTCAGTGCCACGGCCAGGATCGGGGGCCACAGGTTGAAGCCTGCAATGTTGGCTTCGCTTACCCCGCTCCAGTAGCCCGCGCCAGCTACATAGAGGAACTGGGTGCCCAGGGAGCGCTGGAAGGCAACGGCCAGCAGGGCCAAGAGGATGCCAGTAATGACAAGGCCGCCGACATAGATGAAGGCTTGGGTCTTGAAGGATTTGGCATCCTTGATCTCGCCGTTCTGCTCCGCGCTGTAGGTAGCCCACTGGAGCGATGTCCAGGCGATGGGCGCGACGAGCAGGGTGGCCAGCAGGCTGAACGGCGGGTTCAGGTCGATGCCCTTGGCAGTAGCGGCTGCCACCGCGGTCTGGTAGTAGTCGGCGCTACCGCCGACCGCCACAGAGAAGGCATTCAGCTTCTCAGGAACCGTCGCAGGGTTCGTAAAGAACAGCACGAGCAATGTCGTCGTGAAAGCAATGGCGGTTGCCGTGATCATCCACCGCTGCACCGACACGTAGTTCTTGAAGCCGGATACCAGGAGGAAGAAGGCCGCCGCGGCATTGAGGATGCTGACGATGGTGATGACGTTCGGCGTCGTAAATGCCACGCCGATGCTGGCCAGGGCCGGATTGTGGAGCGAGGCGCCCAGTCCCAGGAACAACGGCGCGAAGCCCAGGTACGAGAGCAACCAGCCGGCTAAGGCGATCCAAACAAGCTGCCAGATCACGATGCCGGACATCGTGATGGCGAAGGCTGTACCACCGCCCCAAACGCGGCTCTGGAAGACATAGTCGCCGCCGGAGCGAGGGAGAGCCGAGGAAAGGAACACGTAGGTTAGAGCGATGGGCAGCTCGAACAGCATGGCGAGGACGATGCCCCAGAACAAGTGTCCGCCCGGCAATGAGCCGGGTGCCCAAAGGTAGGTCCAGGGGAAGATCACGCCCATGGCCAGGATGTTGTAGAACATGGCCGACCACGGGGACATCACGCGCACGAGCCCCGAGGCCTTACGGGTAAAGACTTCAGGTTTTGCTACAGACGCAGATGTGCTCATTCGTTCTCCTTTAACCTTTCCGACTACACCCATGCCTGATCTGGTCACGGTATCAACCATTCGTCCGCGGGAGGCAGGGCGTATTGCGGACTGGGCTCCCCACGAGGAGCCGCGTGCTGGCTGCGTTGTAGTATCGCTCTCTGATCGGTTCCTCCTTTCATGTCCCTCAGAGTCTTCTGTCGCCTGCGGTCAGGCCGCCAGCTCAGGACTCTGGGCGAACCAGCTTATCCACTCGTCATCTGGAAGCCTTCGACCGTGCCATCCGCGAAGGTAACAAGGCAGCCGCGCAGGATGCCCTCGCCGTATTCGCTGCCGGGGTTGATGCACGTCGTGCGGCCAATCTTGACCATGCCCTGCGCCTCATGGATGTGACCGTGCAAGCCGAGCATGGGCTGGTACTTTTCGATGGCCTTGCGGACAGCCATGCTGCCCGCGCCCGCCATGACCATCTGGCCGCTGGCCATAATAGGACTCGGAGGATCGGTAGTCCAGTCCAGCTTTGGGCAAAGGTCGAGCGTGGAGTCGACGGGCGGAACATGGAAGTTGAAGATGCAGCAGCGGAAGTCCTTCACCTGGGCGCACATCCCCTCGATGATCTCGGCCAATTTCTCGTCGGGGATCTCGCGCGGCGTCTTCCACGGCGTGGGATTGCTGAAACCCACGCTCGCCATTGTGTGGTCCTCGTCGATAGGCACCAGCATGGCCTCGCAGGCGAAGAACGATTCGTGGCCCGCACCGCGGATGGCCTCCAGCACCTCGGGATCGTCATCATTGCCACCCGTGACAAAACAGCGGATGCCCGTGCCCTTCAGACGTGTCTCGGCGAGGTCCACCCACTCGGTCAAACGCTTGCGTGCCAACTGGTGGAACAACTGGTTGACCTTCTCTGGATCCTCGGCGAGGGACTTGTACTCGTCCTCTTCCATGATCTGAAAGTAGAAACCCAGCAGCCCGATCCGATCCTGTAGCTGCTTTAGCTCCTCATCTGTTGTCAGCTTCCGCATGGTCCCTTGCAGGGTCGCACGGTAGTGCCCGTTGCTCTCCTTGATGATCGGGATCAGCAACTTGCCGGAAATGTCGCCCCCCATCACGATTGTGTTCACCTCGTAGAACTTGCCTGCGTTGAGAAATTTACGATAGGTGCGTTCCGATCCGTGGATATCGGTTGCAAAGAACAGGCGGTTAAGCTTCTTGCTCTTTTTCTTGCCGAAGAATGCCATCGTGAACCTCCGATCAGGATTTGTGGGTAGCCTTGACCCTTATGAATCGAGAGTTATCAGTCCGGTCTTGGATGCAGACTCATCTTTCGAGCGCCACGGTCAACGAGTAGATGTCGCCGCGGTTGTAGCAATAAGTGAACTCGACCGGCGTGCCATCGTCCGCATAAACCGTCCGCTCCTTGAAGAGCACGGGCGCGCCTTCCTTGATCTTCATGAGGTGTGCCACTTCCTTGGAAGCCTCGCGAGCCTCCAGCTTCTGCACGGCGCGCTTGACGCGATAGCCCGCCTTCTCGAAGAGCGTCCAGAGGTGCTGCACTTCCAGGTTCTCATTTACGAGGTTGGGGAACAGGCTGTGAGGTATGTGTGCATCGTGCACGGTGATTGGGATGTTGTCGGCGTATCGCAAAGTCTTTACGCGGATCACGTAGCTGCCGATGGGAATGTCCAATGCTTCCGCGACCTTGGGCTGAGCGGGTATGACCTCCAGCTTCAGGAGCTTGGCCTGGATCTTCACACCCTCGTTCTCTGCCTTGTCAAAGAAGCTGGTGAGGCGGGTATGATCACGCTGAAGGTGAGGGTACGCCACGAACGTGCCGACGCCGTGGCGACGATACAGCAGCCCTTCGTCAACAAGATCCTCGATGCTCTCGCGAATCGTCATGCGGCTCACTTTGTACCGCAGCGCCAATTCGTTCTCGGAGGGAAGCTGCTCACCACGCTTCAATAACCCCTGCGTGATGTCTGAGCGGAGCGACTCCCGTATCTGAATGTAGATGGGAACGCCCTCTGTCCTGACGAACTCAACCATCGAGCCTCCGATTCCTCAGATATCTAGACGTATAGATATCTATATTCTATGCCGGGCTCGTATGAATGTCAATGAGCGTTGACTGGACAACCCCATGGGGCGCGTAGAGACGAATCGGTGTGCACGTGCCATCAAGATATAACAAAACGATTTTCTCGTTGCCGGTACGCTGCGACCGCCGATGACCTGCGTGAACACAACAACGCGACCAAGGACAGTTGATTTTTGGTCGCACTGCGTATATACTGAAAACAGAGGGAGCATCTGGGAGGTAGCTATCCAGTATCATGTAACGGTGGAACATCGGTCCTCATGAAGTGATCGGAGGGAACAGAGTGTTCATACCGCCCCTGCGAGACTGGCTTTCTGAACAGGAGCGGAAGAGGGGGCCGCTCGCTTTCTTGGTGGAATGGCTGTTCGTCTTTTCCGCCGCGCTCGTCTTTTGGATCGTGCTTCTTCTGGAGATGGGCACGGCCCGATGGTCCATCGCGGCAGCCATCGCGGTGTCCTCTGTCTATGCTTCAGGCTTTGTCTATCTTCGGCTTCTCAAGCATTCCACGTGCGGGAAGTGCAATAGCCCGCTGGTGCTGACACAGCAGGTGCTGGGTCGGCGGTATCTTAAGGAAGAGGAGCGATGCCTAGAAATCGAACGCGGCGGTGAAGAGTGGTACGGGCACTTCATCGATCTGTATTCAAAGCGCTATCGCATAGAGGTGGTCAAATACCGATGCCGTCGCTGCGGCGTCATCTGGGAGAGAGTGACACCGGAGCCGGTCTGCGAGTATGAGCTTGTCAGGACTATCGAACTGAAGGATTAAGCACGGCTCCTCCGCGAATACGAGTCAGAGAAGGGCGCATCACTGCGCCCTTCTCTGACTCGTCGCCAATTCTGCCTCATGAGGCGGGTGTAGACCTAGCGTTCTTGCCGACGGAAGGCTTACAATGCTGCTTTCCTGGTCGGTCTTTATTGGTAAAGGAGAGCCTCATGCGAAAAGCGGAGCAGACTGTCAACTCTGGGTTAAAGGAGCCTCAGCGCCTGGTGGCCTTGAGCGATGGCTTGTTTGCCACGGTGCTGACCCTTCTCGTTCTGGATTTGAGGATTCCAGATGCGCTGGTTGACCAGGGTGGAAATATCGAAACGTTCATCAAGTGGATCGGTCCTCATCTCTTCAGCTACCTGCTAACGTTCTTCGTGGCTGCCGTATATTGGCTTGCTCACCACCGGGATTTTGATCATGTCACCGGCTACGACCGAACTCTGCTGAGCTACAACCTGCTGTTCCTGCTGTTTGTCGGTCTATTTCCCTTCAGCACCGCTGCGATCGGCCTGGTGGGGTTCGATCAAACGATCTACCCGTTCTACTGGGCCTTGTATTGTGCGAATATCATCCTCGCCGGCGTCTTGCTCACGCTTACCTGGCTCTATGCCTTCACTCATGGCCTTGTGGACGCGGATGTAACCAGGCTGCAGAGTCAGCACACCGTTGCTCGCCATCTCCTGACTCCCGCTGTCTTCCTTGTCTCCGTCGTCGCCGAATACCTGTTTCCCCGCGCGTTCCTCGGACCTTACGCCCTCTTGCTGATTCCTCTTGTTCAAACGATCGTAGACCGTCGTTATGAAAGGGCCGGGCCGGGATTCAACGAGGCGCGGCGCGGCTGGAATGAGTTCTTCTGGCGTGCGGGGACAATCCTTATTTGGCTGCTGATCATTGGGCTGGCGGTCTGGGCCTCGGCGCTCTAAGGTTCTGCGGATTCTCTCGCCAAAGGCTCTCTTTCAACGCCTCTCCATCAGGCGCCTCGCACTTGAGTAGAATATTGCCACTGGCCGGTATTGGCGTGATTAGCATTCGAAAGCTCGTCGCTCTGGATATGTTGTGGCTCGGCCCACGGGTCATTATTGGAGAGTATGCGCTCGGTGTTGTCCTGCCTCTCCTGCTTGGCTTCGCCTCGCTCCGCGCCGGATTGCGAGGCGGCATGCCATTGGGTTTGCAAACTCTTCTCGGGGTGTGGCTCGTGGGCATAAGCCTTAATTACGTTCCAATGCTTATCTATTCCATTCGGATCGCTCGCGCCGGGACTGTCCGGCAGGAAGGTCAGCCTGAGCTTCCGCATGCGAGGCGCTATGGTCTCCAGCAGTTGATAATCCTTGTCCCGCTGATGGTTGTCGTGATCGCTATCATTCAGGAAACTCACCGTAGCCATTAGATGGGAGTGCTCATGTCGAAGGGCAAGGTGTTGCTGGCGATGGGGAGTCTCCTATGTACCGGCGTCCTTTGC
>DATKAF010000272.1:0-7015 GCA_035498395.1 Anaerolineales bacterium | reverse complement strand
GGCCATCGCTGCGTTGATAAGATTCCCTTCCAGCTGGTCTCAGCAGACCGATGCGTTTCCGCTCCGTTGGATCACTGCCGGACTCTATGGCTCATTCTTTTCAGGTTTCGTCTTTTTCCTGGCTTTCTTTTGGGCCGCCGAGCGTTACCTGATCGACTTCTTCCCGTATCTCTTGCTTCTCAGCATCATGGGCTTCTGGCAAATGTCAGGCATCTTCCAGCGCAGCCGCCTTGGCCGCCTCTTGTATGCCTCAGTCAGTATTGCGCTTGCCGCGGCCTCGATCGTCACAAGCACGCTGCTTGCACTCGGCAAGATCCCGCTCCGGTAGCCAAAACGTACAGGCCAGTTACGCAGCCTCGTTCCGCTCGGCGGGAACGCGCATCCCGGTGGGGTGAACCAACCGCCACAGTACCAGCAGCAAGAGGGAGCAGAGACCCATGCTGATGTATATCCGGGCAAAGACCACGGGATACATGAAGTAGCGATCCCAATCGAGCGGCGTGAACAAGGCGGGGATCGCACAGAACAGCGCCAACGAGAGCAGTACCATCTGCGCCTCCCAGCCTTTTTCCCTGCTCCAGATACGACCGGCCGCGGCGACCAAGCCGAGGACCAACAAGCCTATGGAAATATAGTAGTGATAGGGAAAAGAAAAGGTTGCATACTGGCCGAGGATTCGACGGGGAACAATAGTCCATCGATCCCGTCCTGTGATCACAGCCTCTGGAAACCGATCTTCCTGATCACGAAGCAATATGGCTCTGCTTTCGATGGTCACTTCGACATTCTTCACAGGTGCAGCATATAGATAGGGGTTCGTCACAAGGAACGTAAAGATCGTTGCGCCAAGAGCAATGGCAGCGACGCCGATACCCAGGGCAAGTTGACGGCGGTCGGCTATTCCCGGACCCATGACAACCAGCAGAAGTACCATCAGCATGCCTGCGGCCAGCAAGCCAAGCCCATTCGTCTTGGTCTCTGCCGCCAACCCTGCCATTACTCCGAACGTGGTGAAAGCAAGGATGGCTGTCCGCGTTCGTTGCTGGGCGAACGCGATGGACCCCAGATACATGGATACTCCGCCCGCCATCGTGAAGAACAATAGCGGCGCCTCGTTCATCGCCTGGCGGAAGATATAGCTGTAGTTCGCGTTCCAGAAGAATAGTGCTGCAAAGACGTATGCTGCCCCCCGTGAATGACCCTTTGCGACAAGAAAAGCCCCCATCACGACCCCAAGTACACCGAGTATGGACATCGGTAGACGCGCTACCCACAAGAGGCCGGCGGAGGGCACGTTCCCGGCAGCCGCATTCTGTCCGTAACCCAGGTTTTTGTTCCAGCGGCCATTAAGATCACCGACGTGATAACCTGCAAGCCGCCGCGCTGCGCCGATGATATAACCCGTCACAGGGGGCTCCACTGGATTCCACACGTCTGATTGAAAATCCCCCCTCACAAGTGCTTCCATGCGCTGACTCGTCCAGATCCAGGTACTTTCATCCCGAAAGAACCGCACGGTCGCCAGTCCATTCCAGTAGGCAACCAATCCTAGAACGATCAGCAGGCCAATCTCGAGCAAGCGCATATCTCTTTCAACACTGCTCTCCGCCACCGTGCGGATGAATTTCACCCATGCCTCCTCAGAAATGCTTATCTACTTACCCCCGGCGTAGCCCTTTCGCTCCTAATCCATCTCCTGCCGCCCCGATAGGGCCCGCAGCAGCGTGCTTTGATCGGCGTATTCGAGGTCCCCGCCGACCGGCAGGCCGCGTGCCAGCCTCGTCACCTGGACCCCCGACGAACGAAGCTGCTGCTGCAAATACAGTGCCGTGGCGTCGCCCTCCATGCTTGGGTTGGTCGCGATGATGACCTCCCGGACGCCTTCCTTTGCCACCCGCTCCAGCAGCGGCTTGGCTTTAATGTCCTCCGGCCCGATGCCCTCGATCGGCGAGAGCACGCCGTGCAGGACGTGATATCGACCGCCGTATGCCCCGGTTCGTTCCAGCGCCAGCACGTCCAGCGCTTCCTCCACCACGCAGATCAGCGCGGGATCGCGCTTCGGATCTTCGCAGATCTCGCACATCATCCGCCCCGCCTCGGTGATGTTGTAGCACTCCTGGCAGAAGGCGATCTTGTCCTTCAGACCGTGCAGCGCCGCGGACAGCTCCTCCGACACGTCTTCCGGTGCGCGCAGCAGGTAGAACGCCAGGCGCGAGGCCGACTTCGGCCCGATTCCGGGCAGCCTCTCGAATGCAGTGATCAATGCTTGAATAGGCTCAGGAAGGATCATAGTCAAGTGCCATGTATCAGGTGTCAAGTGCCACGCCTTGCCTGACACGTGGCACTTGACACCTGATACCTTAGAACGGCAGCCCTCCGGTCAGCGGACCCAGCCGCTCAGTGGCAAGCTGCCGGGACTGCTCCAGCGCCAGGTTGACCGCAGACAGCACCATATCTTGCAGCATCTCGGCGTCAGCATCCTTCAACAGGTCCGGCGAGATCTCGACCGACCTGCACTTCTGATCGCCGGTCATCGTGACCTTGATGGCGCCTCCCCCGACGGTGGCCGTTACCGTTTCCTCCGCCAGTTGCGCCTGTGCCTGCGCAAGCTGTTCCTGCAGGCGTTGGATCTGCTGCATCATGCCGCCGCCTCCAGCGCCTGCTCCGCCCGGGCGATTGAATCCTTTCGCCATATCCTTACCTCATCCTTCCGATCCGGACGTTCCGCGTCCGCCGATAACTCTTACGCAATTAGGCTCACTTCGAGTACACGATCATCACTCATCCATATCCACGATCTTGCCGCCCTGGTTCAATGCCGCTGCCACCATGCCGTCCTGCGAGATGTTCGGGGGTAGCTTGCCTTTCGCGCTCGTGACGACACACTGGATGTTGAGCGAAACGCCGAGCACATCCTCGACCGCTTTCCGCGTCGCTTCCAGGTTCTCCGGCTTATCCATCAGCTTCCGCACGGTCTCCGATTGGAAGCCCAGGATCAGTTGGTCGCCGCGTACATCCATGGGCTTGCAGGAGTTCAGCAGCGCTTCCACCGCGGGCTTCGCCGGCTTGATCGCCGCCCGCACATCCTTCCATGATCGCAGCACTTCGTCGATGCTGATGGCCGCGCTTGCGCCAGTCGCCGTTCCTGCACTGGGCGTCTGGGCATCGGCTTCCTGGTACAGTGCCGCGGAAGCTTGCCCCTTGCTATCCGCCTTCGCAGGGCCGCCGTGAGAGGATCCCGTCGTCTGCCCCGGTCCGCCGCCCGGTGCGGCATGGCTTGCCGTCGGAGCCTTCGCCGGGCTTTCGAACGCGCCTGCCAGTGCCAGCTCCAAAGACAATGACGGCTGCCAGCCTCCGCGCGTATCGACCGCCGCCTCGTTGAAGGCCTTCATCAGCCGCAGCACATCCGCTGTTGGCAGCGCCTGAGCATCCTCCGCCATCCGCGCCTTGAGCTCTTTGGTCATCTCGACCTGTTCGGAGTTGCCCATCTGCATCAACAGCACGGCGCGCAGGTACTCCACGATCTGCCGCGCCACGGTGCGCGGGTCGGCGCCCGAATCGAGAGCGCGATGGATGCTGTCCAGGCCTGCTGCGGGCTCCCGCTCCCGGATCGATTGGATCACTGCCAGCACGCTCTCGCTCGTCGCCGTGCCGAGCACTGCCTGTGCCAGGTTCAACGTGATCCGGCCGCCCACGGATGATAGCTGGTCGAGCAGTGACTGCGCGTCCCGCATTGATCCGGTTGCCTGCCGCGCGATGAGCGTGAGCGCCTCGTCATCGGCTTGGATGCCCTCCGCTTTTACGATCTGCTGCAGGTTGCTCAGGATCTCATCCACCGGCACCCGCCGGAACTCATGGCGCTGGCAGCGCGAGAGCACGGTAGCCGGGATCTTGTGGATCTCTGTCGTCGCCAGGACGAAGATCGCATGGGGCGGCGGCTCCTCCAGCGTCTTCAGCAGCGCGTTGAACGCCTGCGTCGAAAGCATGTGTACTTCGTCAATAATGTAGATCTTGTACCTGCCCTGCGATGGCGCAAAGTTGATCTTGTCCCGCAGGTCGCGGATATCGTCCACGCCCGTGTTCGATGCCGCGTCGATCTCGATCAGGTCCATGAAGCGGTTCTCGTTGACCGCCTTGCAGTTGGCGCATTTGTTGCAGGGGCGCTGCGCCAGGTCATCCGCCAGACAGTTGACCGCCTTCGCCAGCAGCCGGGCCAGTGTCGTCTTCCCCGTTCCGCGCGGTCCCCCGAACAGGTACGCGTGCCCGACACGATCGGCCGCGATCGCGTTCCGGAGGGTCCGGACGACGTGCTCCTGTCCAATGACCTCATCCCAGCCTTTGGGGCGGTACTTTCGGTAAAGAGCCTGGCTCATCTTTCAGTGTTCAGTCCCGTTTCCAGCGGGATTTACGCTGCGCTCCGACAGTCGGTGACCGGTTTTCAGTGAAAGGCTGCGCCTTCGCAGGCAGCAGCCATGAACCGTCCCCCTGCGCATCTACTTATCACGACTCACGATTCTCGGATCACGGAATCACGGTTTACGGCACCGGGTAACTATCCTGCGCCTGCCCCGTCGGATCGGTCAGCAGCACCGCCTCGCCGGACTGCCACATGGCGGTATGCTGCCCCCCGTACAGGTCGATCGCGGTATCGGTGCCGCTCTGGGTGTGTACCTGCACGGCGCCGCCTTTGAACAGCTTAAAGGAAGGGAACGTATAGGTCTCGGAGCCCTCGGTGCCTTTCAGATGCCAACCGGTCAGGTCCAGTTCGCCTTCACCGTTGTACTTTACGATCACGGCCTCCGCCTCCAACGTGCCCGCCCCGATCACGCTGACGATCTGCACCTGCCCCTTCTGGATGGTCGCAACGGGGCCGCTGGCGCCCTGGCCCGCGGACGCTGTGGGGATTGTGATCTGGGGGAGCGAGACTGCGCGGTAGTTGCGGTCGTACCAGTACAGGATGGAGGAGGTCACGCACGCCGAAACAAAGATATTGAGCAATACATAATAGAATAATCGGCGGCGGTCCATCCTGCGAGAATCATAGCACAAATGGTCGCCGACCGCTACAGACTCGACCGCACCCTGTCCTCTGGTCTGTGGATGAGCTGCCCGGCTGATGCCTCACTTCAACTGCTTGAGCACGACATCATCGTACGTGACTTCCCCGTTCGCCTCGTCCCCTGTCCAGAGCAGCAGACCAACACCGCCGCTCGTGTAAGACGAGTCCGCCGCCGATGCGATCTCCTCGCCATCGACATACAGCTTCAGCGTGCCCGCTTTGCAGTCTGCGCCGATCCGATAGCTGCTCGCGTTCTTCGCGATCTTGTCGGAGCTCTGCCATTTGCCGTTGTTGGTCAGGATCACATCCGGCTCCCCGGCCGCGGCTTTGGCGATCACATAACTGCCGGCCGGCGTTACCGCAAAGTAGTAGAACGAGTCGCCGGCCGATTGCTTATCGCATAAGATCCCAAAAGCCGGGTTGGTGTCGCTGCTCGCATCGTTGGCAGCCGCGTCCATGTGAACGTCCTCATAGATCTTCTGGTTGGGTGTGCTCCATGTGAAGTAGTTGTCCTTGAAGACCTTCATGACCAGTCCCCCGTTGTCATATTCGATGGAGTCACTCTCGGTGGTACCCGTCCCCCAACCGCTGTCGCTGCTGGAGAAATCATCTTTCAACAGGGTTTGCTCTCCGCTGAGGAGGGAAGTCGCCGCGCTGCACGCCACGCTGATCACTGCAGCCAGCCCGAAGTACAGGAACGACCGAAGGGCATTTGCTTTCATCGCCGCATCTCCTCTCATCACCGATAGACCGGAAGATCAGACCTGACAATATCGCTGGATTATATCGATGAGCTCCGTTTCGGGCAATCGCAGTTCAGCGCAGCCTGCTGATCACCGGCGTTCCATCTTCAGCGCGATCCAATCCCCCATCTGGCGCGTCTCGCTCAGCGTCAATCCCTTCGCCCCTCCGGCCTCCACGACTCCCTGCCCTTGCTCTTTCAGTATTCCGCTCAGGATGATGACTCCGCCCGGATCGACCAGTTCTGCCAGCCCTGCCTCGAACAGCCGTATGATGACCGGCGCCAGGATGTTCGCCAGCACGAGCTCCGCACTCTGCCACTGAAACTCACCGGCCAGGATCTCGCGGACCGATCCGACTCCCAACACCAGCTCCTCGCCGATGCCGTTCGTCTCCGCGTTCTCACGCGAATTGCGGAGCGCTTCCGGGTCTATATCCACCCCCAGCGCCGCAGCTGCCCCCAGCTTCAACGCCGCGATGGAGAGGATTCCCGATCCGCAGCCGACATCGATCACCTGGGCGCTATGAATTGCTTCGTTGCTTTCCATCAGCTCCAGGCAGAGTTGCGTGGTCGGGTGCGTTCCCGTCCCAAAGGCCATCCCGGGGTCGATCTTGATGGGGATCCGCTCCGGCTCAGGCGATTCCATCCACGCCGGCAGGATCAGCAGGCGTTTTCCGATGGGTATCGGCCGGTAGTGCTGCTTCCATGCCTCCATCCAGTTCTGGTCGGCGATGGGCGTGAAGGCCGGCGCCGGCAGCGGCTGGATTCGCCCCAGATAGTACAGCCCCTCCTCGATCTTATGCCTGCGCTCTTCCAGTCCGTCGTCGACGGGCAGGTAGGCGCGTACGGTGATGGGCCCATCCGCCGTCCCTTCATCCTCGTCGCTGACGAACTTCACCCCTTGTTCGGTCGTCACGCCGTTCGGCGCATAGCGCGCCAGCACGTCGGCCACCGCCTCCGCCAGTTCACCGCTGACAGTCAAGGAAACCTCAAGCCAATTCATAGCAGCTCTTCATTGCCCGGCATCCAGGTTACACTCCCTACCTCGCCTTTTTTTAAGCCTTTAAGTCCTTTGTGCCACCTGCCCCCGTAGGAGGGTTGTGTTTTGGTTCCTGGTTTTTTTTCTCGGCGCTTCAGACTTCCACCGGCGGTCCCTGAAACTCCCCTTTCACGACCTGCTTACTGACCCCGTGCGCCATCACTAATTCGTGTTG
>DATKAF010000271.1:0-4575 GCA_035498395.1 Anaerolineales bacterium | reverse complement strand
ATGTTCATCCCGGCTGCGCTGGCAGGTAATTCCCAGGCATTTCCTGTTTTTGTATTTGTGCCATTCCTGGTCATGGGCGGGCTCATGCTCGCCATGCTGTGCTTCGTGATATACGGGCTGGTTGCCGCTGTCATGGCCTTGCAGGGCCGGGAATTCCGCTACATCGTTCTTGGGAACGCTCTGAAGAAATACCTCGCACAGCCGGGCGGCAAGACTGCTGCGGCGTAGCCGCGCACCCGCAATCAACCGATGACGGATCGATCGATGCGCGGAAGGCTGCTGGGATCATCCTACCTGGCGCGGTACGCGCTCCTGAACGCGGTCGGGCTGGATGACTACCGCGTCTTCCCGGAGCGGCGCATCGGGAATGCCGTCCCGAGATTCGATTTCGGCGAGCCGCCGGAGAACGATGCGCTGGCGCCGATCCTGGAGCACGTGATGGCCGCGCGCTCGCAAAGCGGCCGCACCGAAAGCTTGGATGAAAGCCTGCGGCGGAATCAAACGACCGCCTTTCTGGTGATCCGGCACGACCGGCTGTTGTATGAACGGTACTTCAACGGCCATGCACGCGACTCCATCTGCACATCGTTCTCGGTTGCCAAATCGTTCTCATCGGCGATGATCGGCATCGCGCTGCACGAGAAGCTGATCGGTCAGATCGATGACCCCCTCACGCGCTACCTGCCGGAACTGAAGGACCGGCAGGGTTGGGCGGCCATCACGATCCGGCATCTGGTCAGCATGAGCTCAGGGCTGGCTTACAATTCCTCCAGTTTCTTCCCATGGAGCGACGAGCCGCGCACCTATTACTCGCTCGACCTGCGCAGGGTGGCGCTCAACGCCAGGCCGGTCGAGACGCCCGGACTCCGATTCGTTTACAACAATTACAACCTGCTCCTGCTGGGCATGCTGCTGGAGCGCGTGACCGGCGGGCCCGTATCCGCGTACCTGCAGGAAAAGGTCTGGAAGCCGCTCGGCATGGAATGGAATGCGTCGTGGAGCCTCGACAGCGAGCGCTCCGGCATGGAAAAGATGGAGAGCGGGCTGAACGCGCGGGCGGTGGATTTTGCGAAGTTCGGGCGGCTATACCTGCGCCGCGGCGACTGGGACGGGCAACAGATCATCCCCGAGGAATGGATCCTGGAGTCAACCACGCCGTGGTCGGATGGCAGATGGCCGAACTATAAGTACCTGTGGTGGATTCCCCGTTCCGGCAAGGGCCGCTTCATGGCGGTTGGCAACCTGGGCCAGTTCATCTACGTGGCCCCGGACAAGGACTGCCTGATCCTTCGCTTCGGCGCGGGCAAGCCAAAAGACTGGCGCAGGACCTACGTGGAGCTTTTCAGAGACATCACCGATGAACTGTAGGATTCGGATGGATCAGTGGAGGCTGAAATGAACATCACGATCCCTGAGAAGAACAAGAAGCCGGGCGTTTGCTATGTCGCTACAGACGACGGAGTGGAGCTGCCGGTTGTCGATATTACGAATCCCGCTTTCGACCCCGTATTGATCGAAGAGAAACTGCCGCAATTCACGGCGAAATCCACTCGCTATATGGAACTCTGGGCAGGCATGCCCGGCTTCGCTCGCAAGTTCATGTCGGGCCGTTCCATATTCACGGATCAGCTTTCGCGCAAGGGCGGCGGGTTCGTGACCGGCATGACCACGTATCTAATGAAGCTGGGCTCCGCGAATCTGGGAAAGGGTTACGCGCATCACTGGGATTACGAAATGGCCGATTCGCTGCCAATGCTTTCCGTCCAGGCGCGTTTGCGGGCCATGGCAAAGTTGTTGATGGAAGAGCTCGCGGGTCCGCTTGGTACCGCGGCTCGCGCAGGCAGTGCGCTGCATCTCCTGAATATCGCGGGCGGGTGCGCCGCAGATAGTTGGAACACCCTGCTGCTGATCCAAAGGGAACATCCGGAGTGGCTAGCCGGTAGGCGCATCCTCGTCCGCGTCTTCGATAAGGACAGCGCCGGTCCGTCCTTCGGCAGCCGGGCGCTTGCCGCTCTGCTCGAAGAAGGTGCGCCGCTCCACGGCCTGGACGTCGTCTTCGAGCACACACCCTATGACTGGTCGCAGCCCGGGACGCTAAAAAACGCGCTGGGAGATCTTGGAAGAGCGGACGCCCTCGTCGCGGGCTCGTCAGAGGGAGGCCTCTTTGAGTATGGAACCGACGACGAGATCAGCACGAACCTGTCCGCGCTGGGGAGCGCGTTGCCGAAGGACTTCTTCCTCGTAGGGTCTCTGTTCCGCAATGAGCGGCTGACCCGCGCCATGAAGCGCATGGCCTCGATGGACTATCGCTTACGCGACGAAGCGCCGTTCCGTGAATTGATGGATCGTTCCGGCTGGTGCGTGGAGCGTACCTGGATGGGCAACCCGGTATATTGGGGAGTAGTCGTGCGTCCCAGGGAGGACATCGGCAAGCGGGCTGCTACTCTGCCCGCTTGAGTTTTGCATTTTCTGTATCGATGCGGCTCAGCAGTTCGCCGCCCATCGCATCCGCGACGGACGTAGCCGTGCGTTGGATATTATTGAGCTCCTCCGGGTCCGCCTCGATGTCGTATAGCTCGAAGTGAGCCGCCTTGTTGTCGTTATCGTGCTTCTGAAAGCCCACATCGTAGATCAGCTTATAGCGCCCCTTGCGCAGGGCAAAGCTAGCATTCGTCAGCGGAGCAAATGCCGGGTTCTCTTTCGCATCCATCATGAAGATGCTTCGCTCCGGGTCGCTCGCCCCGCCCACTTCGGGCAGGAGAGTGCCTTCGCACCACGCTGGGACGGCGCCGCCCGATAAATGCGCAAGCGTCGGTAATACATCCACGCTGCTGGTCGGAATGTTGACATCCCGCCGGGTCACCTGACCGGGAGACGAGATCAGCAGCGGCACTCGCACGACCGGCTCGTAGAGGAACCGCGTGATGTGCCCCTCCACGCCTCGCTCGAACAACTGCCCGTGATCGGATGTAACCACCACGTGGCTGCTATCCAGAAATCCGCGGCTGCTGAGAAAGTCGAGCAGGCGGCCAAATTCGGCGTCCACATCGGCAATGGACTGGTCATAAACCCGCCGGTCGGCAGCGAGGTCCGGCTCCGTGTAAACCACGGGCGAATCGTTCAGCTCATGATAGGGCCTGGGATACGGCTTGCTCTCCGGACTCCAGCCATCGTTAAAGAGACCGGCAAAACGCTTGCGCGGCTTGAAAGGCTCGTGCGGAGGCCAGATGTGGAAGTAAGCCAGCGACGGAGAGCTCAGATCCGAAATGGTCGCCATGATGCCGTCGAACACATCCTCGATCCGGAACACGATCGGATAGTTCGTCGTGCGCGGGAAACCGCGAGGATAATCTTTTGCGGAGGCGGCGCGGATCGTGCGCTGGAGCAGGAACCGTTCCGCCATTCCGAAGACCAGCGAGGCGGGCGGGTTGCGGTCCTGGAAGAGAAACTCATCAAAGGCGCGGTGGCTGTTCACGAGGTCGCCGCCGAACTTCTCCGCTGCCACATCGTCGATCAACGCGAAGGAGGCCGGCGAGAGGATCGTTTCGATATCGCCCTGGAACTGACCGAACAGGTAGTTCGCCCAGATATTCTGCGAAAATGCCAGGCGCTGATAGCCGCGCCCGAGCGCGCGGAACAGGTTCTTCGCGGCCAGCTTGCGGGCGATCAGACCGGACTCGTTAATGGCGCGGTGCGTCCACGGGTAGAGGCCGGTCAGGAGTGACGCCGTGCCGGGTGTGGTGAAGCTTCCGGCGGAATAGTGCTGGTGGTAAACCGTGGCGCGCTCCGCAAACCGTTCGAGATTGGGGGTCGTGGCGCGCCGGTAGCCATGCAGCGAGAGGTTCTTCGCCGACATCGCATCGAAGACGAAGATCAGGATATTGGGATGGGCGGCAGAGGCAGCCTGCCCCGCTGATAGCAGCCGCGTAGCGATCCGGGAAGCGGCGAACGCTCCCGATAGGGCTGAACCGAGCTTGAGAAAATCGCGGCGGGAAAATGGCATGGGGCGTGGGCGGATCTTCAGAGATTGCCTAGATCAATGAGTGGAGCAGAATGACAAGCATCGATAGCAGGCTAAGCGGCACCAGAATATACAGGAAGATCGTGGCGCGCTCTGCCAGGAACTCGATTCCCCTGCGGAGCGGTACAACGCGCCCTGCCAGATACACCGCCAGCACAATGAGAGCCAATGCTGCGACAAAGGGCGCCGCGCTGCGCAACACAGCGGGGTATAGGGCCTTACTGGAAAACTGATAGGCCAGATATATGAGACACCCCAGGGCCGCCAGCGCGAACGCCGCGCCGCGCGCCACGAAGGCATCCGCGAACCATCTCTTCGGCAGGAGGATCGCTAGGAGCAGCGGGAACGCGAGAACCGCCAGGCTCTCCAGCAGGTTCGTCGCCAGCGAATAGCTGAAGACCATCAGGATTTCCCGGGCATTCAGGAAGTACATCCAGCTTGGCAGCTTCCAGAAGAACCACAGCATCGTCCACGTATAGATCACGAGGATGATGATCGCAAAGACGGAAGCAAGCTCCGCCCTCGAAGGGAGGCGTTGGCGAAAACGGTCCATG
>DATKAF010000270.1:0-2045 GCA_035498395.1 Anaerolineales bacterium | reverse complement strand
CCGTATTCCAGATTGCCGGTGACGCGCCCGAACGACCCGCCGGAGAGGGAGATCTCGCCGCCCGGATCGGTGAAGCCGTTCTTCATCCGCACATCCACGGCCCCGCCCAGGGCGTTCAGTCCGTAGGCCGGGTTGCCATCCTGCACCGAGAGCGAGGCGATGGCCTCATCGGGCAGCAGGGACCAGATGGCGATGTCCCCGAACGGGGCATTAAAGCGCGCGCCATCAACATAGACAGACAGCCCCGCCGGCGTGCCCTGGATCGGGGAGATCTCGAAGCCGTGGTAGAAAATATCAGGCTGATACGGGTTGCCCTGGCTCTGCGTCTGGGTAACGCCCGGCACCTCCTGGGTGAGCGCCCCGGTCAGGCTGGCGGTGCCGTGGGGCCTCAGCGCCGCGCCGCTGAGGGTGTGCACCGGGTGCGGCCATTTGCTTTCGGCGATGACCGCGCCCGCGGCGGGGGCCGTATGCACCACAATCTCGCCCGGGACCGTCTGCGCCCAGGCTGGCCCGGTTCCCGCCAGCAGGGCCAGCGGGAACACCAGATATCTCACGGGCGTCGATACCTGAATTCCGGCGGCGGGGCGGCGGCCTCGGCCAGGGCTGCCTCGCGGATGCGCGCATGGTGCGGCGAGCGATGACATACCGGGTCGGTGGCCGTGGCATCGCCCAGCAAAGCCAACGCCTGGCAGCGGCAACCGCCGAAATCCACCTCGCGCCTCTCGCAGGAACGGCAAGGGTCCTGCATCCAGCCCGTGCCACGGAAGCGCTGGAAGGCGTCGCTGGCGTCCCATATCTCGCTTAAGCTCCGCTCCCCCGCGCGCTCGAAGCTCATGCCCGGGATGGAATCCGCGGCGTGGCAGGGCAGCACGCGGCCATCGGGGGCGATGTTGATGAACCGGCTGCCCCAGCCGCCCATGCAGGTTTTTGGTAGGTCGGCGTGCAGGTCCGGCAGCACGTAATCGATGACAAGCTCGCCGCGCAGGGCCTCGCGCCGCTCCGCCACGATGGCATCCGCCCGCGCCAGCGTGGCTTCGTCTGGGATCAGCGCCGCGCGGTTGACCAGCGCCCAGCCATGATATTGCACATGCGCCACCTCCAGCCGCCCCGCGCCAAGCTCCACAGCAAGGTTGATGATTTCGTCCAGCCGGTCGAGATTCTGCCTGTGCACCACGGCATTCAGCGTCAGCGCCATGCCGAGCTTCGGGACCAGCCGCGCCACGTCCAGCTTCTTCGCATGCGCGCCCGCATAGGCGGCGATGCGGTCGGCGCTTTTGGCATCCGCGCCCTGGATGCTGACCTGCACATGGTCCAACCCGGCCTCGGCCAGCGCGCGCAGCTTGGCCTCGTCCAGCAGCACGGCGGAGGTGATGAGGTTGGTGTACAGCCCCACCCCACTCGCATGGGCGACCAGCTCCGGCAGGTCGCGCCGCAGCGTCGGCTCGCCGCCGGAAAAATGGATCTGCAACACGCCAAGCGCGGCCGCCTCGTCGACCACGGCCTTCCAGAAATCCGTGTTCTGCTCGGCATTGGCCTTGAGCAGTTCCAGCGGGTTGGAGCAGTAGGGGCATTGCAGCGGACAGCGATGCGTCAGCTCCGCCAGCAGCGCCATCGGCGGCGGATGGGCAGTCATGCGGTAATCATCCCCTTGTCACGCAGATCTGTGAGCAGCTCGAGCACATCGGCCTGCACCGTTTCCACGTCGGTCTCGTATTGCTTGGCCAGGGCGGCGCAGAGCATCCCGATGGTGGTGGCGCCGTCGAGCTTCTCCAGCACCGCGTTCGCGATATCGTCCAGCACCAGCACACGCTCCGGGGCCAGCAGGATGTTCTGGCCACGGGTGGCATCATAGCGGCGGCGCACGCCCGGCTTCAGGCGCGGCACCGCCTCCAGGGCGAGCGCGGTCATGCCGCCGCGGGCAGCGAGGGCGCTTCGGACAGGAACGCCCCGACCGGGATCATCCCCGGCGTGACATAGGCCATGTACAGCGCATCGAGCTGCGCCCAGAGCAGGTCGCACTTGAACCGCAGCGCCCCCAGCGCCGC
>DATKAF010000269.1:0-7544 GCA_035498395.1 Anaerolineales bacterium | reverse complement strand
GACCGAGGGCGTGTATCAGATGGCTCCGGCGCGGGATGGAGGCTGGTATCTCGAGCGGGAGCTCGGGACGGGCCGCGAATATCAGTACTGTTTTCGTGCGATAGACGGAAGATGGTTCAGCGATGCGACACCAACACCGATCGCTCTGGATGCGCCGGTCCGGAGCTCGTTCGTGATCGACTCCGAGGTGTGGGTGTAGTACCGCCCACTTATCAGCGGAACTTGCATCGAGAACCGGGCGGCAGGAGGCAGGACTCCGCGGCAGTCGAGGAAATGTCCTCACGTCGGCGCCGCCGGCAGCACGATCCGTCGCGGTACTCCAACCACTCAAACGGTTACGGACCACTCTCCTGCGGGCTGAGCAGGGCGGTTGTTGTACCGCTGCTTGACCTAAGCCTCTCCGGATCCAAGCGCCCTTTACCGAGCAAGGAGAAACAACATGCCGAAAGCTGGTTCGAATTCGCAATCGAGGAAATCCACCAAGAGGCCGCCGAGCGCAAAGCAAAGCAAGCCGGACGGGAAGCCGTCGTTCGTGGATGTAACCGAGCAGAAGCGGCTGAACGAAGCCCGGGAGTCCGGCATCCCGTGGAAGAAGTGGGGCCCGTATCTGAGCGAGAGACAATGGGGCACGGTCCGGGAGGACTACAGTCAGAACGGGGATGCATGGAACTACTTCAGCCATGACCAGTCGCGCTCACGGGCCTACCGCTGGGGCGAGGACGGCCTGGGGGGCATTTCGGATGACGAGCAGCGCCTGTGCTTTGCCCTTGCGCTATGGAACGAGCACGACCCTATCTTGAAGGAACGTCTCTTTGGGCTGACGAATAGCGAGGGCAATCACGGCGAGGACGTCAAGGAGTACTACTACTACCTGGACTCGACCCCGACGCACTCGTATATGAAATATCTTTACAAGTACCCGCGGGCTGCGTACCCGTATGAGGACCTGATCGAGAAGAACCGCCAGCGCTCGCGCGAGGAGTTCGAGTATGAGCTGATCGACACGGGCGTGTTCAACGAAGACCGGTACTTCGATGTGTTCGTCGAGTATGCCAAGGGGAGCCCCGAGGATATCCTGATCCGGCTGACGGTCTTCAACCGCGGACCCGAAGCCGCCCGGCTGCATTTGCTGCCTACGCTCTGGTTCCGAAATACGTGGTCGTGGAAAGCCGCGGGCCCCAAACCGGAGCTTTCCAGGGCGGAAGGGGGTATCCGTGCTTCGCATCCGCAACTTGGAGAGTACGACCTCCAGTGTGAAGGCACGCCGGAACTGCTCTTCACCGAAAATGAGAGTAACCACCAGCGCCTCTGGGCCCAGCCCAATGCTTCTCCCTACGTAAAGGATGCCTTTCACCGGTATGTGATCCATGGAGACCGGGAGGCTGTGAATCCGGCGCAAACCGGAACGAAGGCCGGTGCGCGTTACGTGCTCGATGTCCCGTCTGGCGGTTCCACGGTCGTGCGTTTGCGGCTGGGCGCTGCGCCCGCGGAGAAATCGTTCGGCAAGGACTTCGATGCCACCTTCCAGCAGCGCCTGGCGGAGGCCGATGAGTTCTATACCCGCATCACGCCGCCATCCTTGAGCGAGGATGAGAAACAGGTGCACCGGCAGGCTCTGGCCGGGATGCTGTGGTCGAAGCAGTATTATTACTTCGACCTGGATGGCTGGCTGAAGGAGCATGATGCACACCCGCTGCTTGGCGGCACGAAGACGGTACGGAACGCCGAGTGGTTCCACATGTTCAATGGCGACATCATCTCGATGCCCGACAAGTGGGAGTATCCATGGTATGCGGCGTGGGACCTGGCATTCCATACCATTGCGCTGGCGCTGGTCGACTTCGATTACGCTAAGGAGCAACTACTGTTGATGCTGCGCAGCTTGTATCTCCACCCCAACGGGCAGATCCCGGCTTATGAATGGAACTTCAGCGATGTGAACCCGCCGGTGCATGCCTGGGCCACGCTCTACCTGTATGAGGTGGAGCGGAATCTTGGCCGGGAGGATATCGATTTCCTGAAGCGCTCGTTCCAGGGATTAACCGTCAACTTCAACTGGTGGGTCAACCGCAAGGACCCCTCCGGACGCAACGTGTTCGCAGGCGGGTTCCTCGGCCTTGACAATATCGGTGTGTTCGACCGGAGCGCGCCGCTGCCTACGGGCGGCTCGCTGGAGCAGGCGGATGGCACGGCCTGGATGGCCTTCTACTGCCAGAACATGATCGAGATGGCGCTGATCCTCGCCGACCACGATCCTCAATATGAGGAATATGCCTTCAACTACCTGCAGCACTTCATGTGGATCGCGTATGCGATGGATCGCATCGGCGAGCACCAGGACGAGATGTGGGATGAAGAGGACGGTTTCTTCTACGACATCCTGCGCCTGCCGGATGGATCCGCCGGGCGCTTGAAGCTGCGGTCGATGGTCGGGCTGATCCCGCTGTGTGCGAGCACGGTTATCGAGCCGGAAACATTCTTACAGCACCGGAAGCTGGCGGAACTGATCCGCTTGTTTGCGGAGCGCTATCCGGCCGTTCTGGCACAGGTCGCTCCGACCCACGAAGGATATGTGGGCTATGGCGGCCGACGGCTGCTTTCACCCCTTTCCAAGAAGAGGCTCGAGCGCGTGCTCCGTTACCTGCTGGACGAGGAAGAATTCCTGAGTCCTTATGGTATCCGGTCGCTCTCGCGTTACCACGCGGAGCATCCGTACGTCCTGCGCCTTGGCGGCCAGGATCATACGGTTTCATATCTTCCCGCCGAGTCGAACACAGGTATGTTTGGCGGCAATTCAAACTGGCGAGGGCCTATCTGGATGCCCGTCAACGCGCTCATCGTGCGCGGGCTTCTGAACCTGTACAGCTTCTACGGTGACGACTTCAAGGTCGAGTGTCCAACGGGATCCGGCAACATGATGACGCTCTTCGAAGTCGCGCAGGAGATCTCGAAGCGGCTTTCCAATATATTTGTCAGGGACGGCAACGGAAACCGGCCGGTCTACGGCGGTACTGCGAAATTCCAGGACGACCCGCATTGGCGCGACCTGATCCTGTTCTACGAGTACTTCCACGGCGACAACGGCGCCGGGCTGGGCGCGAGCCACCAAACCGGCTGGACGGGTGTCATTGCGCGCTTGCTCGACCTCTTCGGCCGCGTTAGCGCTGCCGACATGTTGAGGTCGCCGATGCAAGAGACGATGGAGCGCCTGGTGCGCGAGCAGGTGGGCGGAAAGGACTGAGGGCCATGTCCATGCCTCGGTATCCGTCGCTCTTCCAGGTCAATACCCGCGTCCGCTTATCGGAACTGTCGGCCGCGCTGGGCCAGCCTGCCACGCTGGACGATATACCGTCCGGTGAGCTGGACCGGCTGGCGGCGAAGGGATTTGATCTCGTCTGGTTCCTCGGTGTCTGGCAGACCGGTGAGGCAGCGCGGAGCGTATCAGCCTCAAATCCGGAGTGGGTGGCGGAGTATCACCGCATCCTGCCCGACTTCCAGGATTCGGATGTCTCGGGGTCCTGCTTTGCAGTTCGCGACTATCACGTCCACACGGACTTCGGCAGCGATGAAGCCCTTGCCCGCCTGCGCGAACGCCTGCACGAGCGCGGGCTGCGGCTGGTACTGGATTTCGTCCCCAACCACGTAGCGCCCGATCACCGCTGGATAGAGGCACACCCGGAGTTCTTCGTTGCAGGCACGGAGGAGCAGCTTGCGACGCAGCCTCAGAACTACCGCCGCGTCGAAACGCCCTCCCGAAACGGAATCCTGGCGTACGGCCGCGATCCATACTTCGCGGGCTGGCCCGATACGCTACAACTTAACTATGGAAGCCCCGAACTCCAGGAAGCCTTGACCGGCGAGCTGCTGCGGATCGCGGGGCAATGCGATGGCGTGCGCTGCGACATGGCAATGCTGGTCCTGCCCGATGTCTTCGAGAGGACGTGGGGGATTCCCAGCCTGCCATTTTGGCCGAGCGCGATCACCAGGGTGCGGAACGCTTACCCGGATTTCCTCTTCATGGCTGAGGCCTACTGGGACCTGGAATGGACACTCCAGCAGCAGGGCTTCGATTACACGTATGATAAGCGCCTGTATGACCGGCTCGTGCATGGAGCGGCGCGCCCGGTCCGCGAACATCTGTTAGCGGGATTGGACTTCCAGGATCGCTTGGCGCGCTTCCTTGAAAACCACGACGAGCCCCGCGCCGCGGCGATCTTCGCTCCCCTTGTTCACCGGGCTGCCGCCGTGATCACGTTCTTCACGCCGGGGCTGCGCTTCTTTCACCAGGGGCAGCGCGAAGGGAAACGGGTGCATGTGCCCACGCACCTCGGGCGCGCGCCTGCGGAACCGGTCGATGGGTCGATCGCCATATTCTATGACCGGCTGATGGCCTGCCTGAAGCATCCGGTCTTCCGCAACGGCCAATGGCAGCTTCTGGAAGCGCGTCCGGCGTGGGAAGGTAATGGGAGCAACGACGCATTCGTCGCTTTTTCATGGAGCGGCGCCGGAGACTCGCGCTGCTTGGCGGCGGTGAACTACTCCGATCATCCGAGCCAGTGCTACCTCATGCTGCCCTGGGGCGACCTGGCGGGCCGCACATGGCAGCTGCGCGACCAACTGGGAAGCGCGGCTTACGAACGGGATGGCGGCGAACTTGGCATGCGAGGGCTTTACCTGGACATGCCGCCGTGGGGATACCACGTCTTCGAAGTGAGGCCGACTTAGGGAGGCAAGGGCCAGGAGAAAGGCGCGCGGCAATCATCCGATCGGCGTGAGATGGGATGATTGCTGGCGCGTCGAATCAGCGAGATTGGTAAACCGACTACACTTGCGCGCGGGGAGGAAGCGCGATGCTTACCGGGGCGACTTCCCGGAGTGCGGCTGTGTACGAGATGGCCCTAGGCGACTGACTTTACTGTCTCGGACGGGGCAGGCTGCTTCGTGAGGTTGGCGTTTATTTTGCTCACGCTGTCCTGCACGCTGCGTACACCGCTCTCGACTTCATCCTTCGCCTTGGCGAACTGGACATCGGCTTCGTTCTTGATGTTCGCGCGGAGCTCCTCTCCACTGGTCGGAGCGAAGAGCAGAGCACATATTCCACCGACGAAGGCGCCGACGAGAAAACTCGCAATGTATCTCATTGGATGCTCTCCTTATATGGGCGCTCCGGGCAGAAGTTCGTCACTGAACTGGCAGCAGAGTGCCGGCTACCTCGCGCGCCCTCCTACAGTGTACCGGGGGCACCGGGCGCTGTCATCCACCCTGCGTTGAAACACTTTCAACGCGCGATGAACCCTCCCCGCTGACGGCTTCGCACAAGGAGGCGTTCATGCGCTCCAGGATGCTGGTGCGCAGCAGGAAGTCGCGCACAGCTACCGGTTGGCGCTGAAGCACCTCCTCGGCCAAGTATTCCGCCACGTAGGCATGGCTGCCGGTGAACGCGCGGATGAACCCGCTGACGTCGGAGCGGTCCTTCATTGAAATGGCAGCCAGTTGCAGGCTGGCTATCCAGCCCTCCGTACGTGCTTCCAACGCCGCAACGTCCGATTCCGACAGATTCAGCCCCATAGACTGGTTCAGGAACACGCCGGTCTCATCAGTCGTGAAGCGCAGGTCCAGCGCCCGGATCTCCACCCAGCCGGGCCGGACTCGCAGGCGGGCCAGCGGCAGTGGCGGGTCCACGCGCGTCGAGATCACCAGGCCCGTCTGCGCCGGCATGTGCTCGAGCAGGAAGGCCAGCCCGGCATGCACCGACGCGTTCTGGATGGCATGGTAATCATCCAGAACCAGCAGCAGGCGGCGCGGTAACTTTGCGAGGTCGTTGATGAGCAGGGTAGGGATCGTCTCGTCCCGAAGCGCTTGCGGAGCCTGCAGCAACGCCAACGCGGCATCACCGAGGTGCGCCTGGACGGCCTGACAGGCCGCGATCACGTACGTCCAGAACTGGATCGGATCGTTGTCGTTGTCATCCAGTGACAGCCAGGCGACCGGCGCGGGACATTGGGCAGCAAACTCCCCCAGCAATGTTGTCTTGCCGAAGCCCGCTGGCGCGGAGATCAGAGCGATGCTTGCCGGCTGTTCCATGCCGTCCAGCAAGCGGGACGAGAGGCGGCCGCGCGAGACTACGTTGGCCCGCGCCAGCGGTAGATGGATCTTGGCCGTAAGAAGCGAAACGGGCATTTCCGGAGCCTGCTTAGCGAACGGTCTCCAGCGCGGGCGTCCGCGCCTGGTAGAAGGACAGCCTTCCCAATATCTGCTCTGCCAGCGCGATCAGCAGAACGGCGCCGCGAACGTAGGGGCTTGAACCGGCGGGGGTGAAAAACACGGTCCCACACCCGAGGATGGCGGCGGATATCAATGCAAGCTGGATGCCTCGTCTTTGTATGGAAAGCGGCTGGCTCCATTCCACGGTGGCTTCGGCGATCCAGAACGCGATCGCGAGGACGCCTGCGGCGGTCCACTGGATGGATGAGATGTGCGCCAGCGGCGTCAGTACGGCGATCCCGAGCAGACCGAGCAGGCCTGTGCTTAAGAAGAAGCGGGCGGGCGTCCGCCATGAATCCCAGGCCGGGACCGCGCGCAGGCGATAGACACGGGACATGCAGTAGATCAATTCAAGGCCGAGGATAGCCGTCAGCCATGCCAGCAGCAGCGTGCCGGCATGGAGAACGATGCCAATTAGGACAGCCAGACAGCCTGCTCCAAATAGCAGCGCGAACAACAGCTCCTGGCTCAACCAGGACTTCCGCAGGTGGTTCAGCGCGCGCCATGCGTTGCGCTTACTGCCAAGATGGGCGAAGGATACGATCATTCCAATGCCAAGACATGGCCCGACAAGCAACACCGGCAGAAGCTGCGCACTGTGCAATAACCATAGCATCGCACACCATGCGCCGACCGCCATTTGAGTCAGCAGTGTAAAGGCCACGAGCGGAGTTTCTTCCCGGCCGGTCATCTTCTGCGGATGGATCTCTTCCCGATTCGCGACTCGCATGGCCTCAGGCGAGGCCATGCCTGCGTGCGGCTTGATCGCAAGATGCGGTCGGGTCCGCGAATCCTGCGGTAAGGGGAATGGATGTGTTGTGGCCGAAGTCTCCCACAGAGCTATTCGATCCATGACAAGCGGCATGCCGTCATTCGTCTCTATGCAGTCCAATACCCGCAGCGGGCAGGCCGCAACACACGCCGGGGGCAGGCCGGCATCCAGGTTATCGAGGCAAAAATCACACTTGGTCATGCGACCGGCGGCTCTATCGTACTGGGGAGCGTCGTACGGGCAGGCCCACGCACAGTAGCCGCAGCCCATGCACCTGGAAGAGTCCAGTGTGACGATGCCATCCGCGCGCACCGAGAAGGCATCCACCGGACAGACGCCCGCACACTTCGGGTGAACGCAATGACTGCACGATAAGGACAGGTTATAGGCGAACAGCGTGCTGGCCCAAGCCGCGCCTTCCTGTTTCCACGCGCCGCCGGACACCTCATACACGCGCCGCCACAGCACACCCAGCGGAAGCTGGTTCTTGTCCTTGCAGGCAGCCTGG
>DATKAF010000268.1:0-5557 GCA_035498395.1 Anaerolineales bacterium | reverse complement strand
CCTTCGCACGCTGAAGCGCGGCGGAAGCATCCGGAAAAGCAAAGAGGAACCCGACGATGTCGTCTCCGTGCATGATGAGCTTGATGAGCCGCGGGTCGGCAACCAGGAAGACGTTATCCACGGCGAACTTCACGTCGCCCTGCGAGAACGGATAGTATTCCCAGTTGTCGATGAAGGCCTTGTTGTAGGCCTCGCCGATGCGGGGAGCCCACTTTAACAACTCGCGCTTGCTCTTGAACTGCTTGACCCACAGGTTGCCGCGTTGCATGGCGCGCTGGGCAATGCGCTCGACGCGTTCCGGGACCTTAAAGGAATCCCGTGGAAGATAGCAGGATACGAAGTCCACTTCCTTCTCAAAGCCAAGCGCTTCCACGAGCTTCGGATAATACGCAAAGTTGTAGTTCATCATCGTCATCATCTGGCGATGCTCGAATCCTTCCACCTGGATGCCGTAACCGTCGAAGGGGGAAAGGCCCTTGGGGCCGATGACCGTATCCAGGCCGTGGGCGTGCGACCAGTCGAAGACCGCATTGAAAAGCAGGTCAGCCACCTGCTGGTCGTTGATCGAATCGAAGGCATAGAAGTGCGCCTTGCGGGTATGGTGATAGTCGTTGAACGGCTTGTTATTGGCGGCGCAGATGCGGCCGACCACCTTGCCATCGTCCACCGCCAGGAAAAAATCCGCCTCTGATCGCTCGAAGAAGGGATGCTTCTTGCGGTTCAGAGGCAGGTAGGCATCGACGAACAGCGGCGGCACCCATTCCGCACAGTCCTTGTACAGATCGTATTGAAACTGGACGAAGCGTTTCACCTGCGACTTGTTTTCGGTATCAACCTTCTCGATCGTGAGCATTCACGGCTCCTTGGCAAGGATAGGCAAGCTGCCAACAATATATATCACACTTGCAGGCGAATCGCCGGAAGAATAGCATTGCTGCGCGCCGCCGCGCCGACTGCGGAATTCCCTGAGGGCGAGTAGGGAAGTTCCTGAGGAGGCGGCCGCGAAGAACAATGAAAAACACGGGCAATGTAAGGAGCGCAAATACAACCGTTGGTAACGCGCCTCCAGGCGGGTCGTTATGGACATTGTAGGCGGGGCAGGCACTGGCAATCGTTGACCACCAGCCCGGATGGCTGTTAATGGGAGCGGCGCACTTGAATGCGCTGCTCCTCACTTAAATATCTGGCAGCATCGCCAGGAGAAGAGGCAACGCCATAACGTATAATAGATTCGCAGCCGTGAAGCGGCAGAACAAACCCATGTGAGCGAAGAAAATGGCCCGTGACTACAGCCTCGAGAAGAATGGACCCACCGCATTCCAGCGCAGGAAGGAATATGCGCGTGAAGACGAGTGGATCAGAGCATTCCTGCATCAAGCCCAGGTGGCGCACATCGGGACGGCGTGGGACGGGCAGCCGTTCGTGACACCGACGAACTACTACTACGACGAGCCGGGCCACCGGCTGATCTTCCACTCGAACATCACCGGGCGGCTGCGGGCCAACATCGAGCACAACCCCGCCGTCTGTGTGGAAGTCAGCGAAATGGGCCGTTACCTACCCTCGAATGTCTCCATCGAGTTCTCGGTGCAGTTCCGCAGCGTGCTGGTATTCGGTACGGCGCGCGTGCTGGAAGAGCGGGACGAGCAGAAGCGCATGCTGCACGCGCTTATCAACAAGTACTTCGCGCCGATGGAACTCGGCAAGGACTACCGGCCGATCACCGAGCACGAGCTGAAGCGGACGACCGTGTACGAGCTGCGGATCGAGTCGTGGAGCGGGAAAGAGAACTGGAAGGAAGAGGCCGACCAATCGGACGAGTGGCCGACCCTGGACGAGAAATGGGAGGCATGAGAGATATGCCAGATGAGAAATATCGAACCGAGGAATTCCATATTAATGGAGAAGAGCTGCTGGGCAAGGTGAAGGCGTGGGTGCACGAGGGCAACATCCGCCGCATCATCATCAAGAACAAGGAAGGCGTGGTGGTGATGGAGATCCCGCTGACCTTCGGCGTGGTGGGCGCGCTGCTGGCCCCGACGCTTGCGGCGGTGGGCGCGATCGCAGCCTTGCTGAGCGAAGCGACAGTGGTCGTCGAGAAATCCGACAAGGCGTGACGGCGAGCATGCACGATACCCCGCACCGGCGGCTCAACCCGCTAACCGGAGATTGGGTGCTGGTCTCGCCGCAGCGGGCGGGGCGGCCGTGGCTCGGGCAGGTGGAGAAGACGCCGCCGGAGAACCTGCCGGAGTACGACCCCGGCTGCTACCTGTGCCCGGGCAACAAGCGGGCAGGCGGCGCGCATAACCCGAGCTACACAGGGACGTTCGTATTCGACAACGATTTCGCATCGCTGCTGCCGGAGCCTGCCCCACAAGGTGAACAGCCGGAGGGGCTGCTGGTAGCCGAGCCGGAACGCGGCTTGTGCCGGGTCGTATGCTTTTCGCCGCGGCACGACCTCACGCTGCCCGAACTGGAGCTGCCTGCCATCGCGCAGGTGATCGGCACGTGGGCGGAGCAGAGCGCCGAGCTGGGGAGCAAGGATTTCATCGCAAACGTGCAGGTGTTCGAGAACAAAGGCGCGCTGATGGGCTGCTCCAACCCGCACCCGCACAGCCAGGTCTGGGCGCAGTCGCGGCTGCCGAATGAGTCCTCCAGAGAACTGGAATCGCAGAGGGCATATTGGGCCGAGTACTCGCGCCGGCTTCTGCTGGACGTGGAGGCGGAAGAGGCGGGGCGCGGGGAACGCATCCTTCTCCAGAATGAGCACTTCACGGCGCTGGTGCCGTTCTGGGCGACATGGCCTTTTGAGGTGCTGCTCATCGCCAGGCGGCCGGTCGCGTATCTATACGACCTAAGACCTGATGAAATGGAATCGCTGGCACGGGCAATGAAAGAGATCACCACGCGGTATGACAACCTGTTCCAGATCTCGTTCCCCTACTCGATGGGCTTCCACCAGGCCCCGTTCGACGGCGAGGCGCACCCCGAGTGGGTGCTGCATGCGCATTTTTACCCGCCGCTGCTCAGGTCTGCGACCGTGCGCAAGTTCATGGTTGGGTACGAGATGCTGGCAATGCCGCAGCGGGATATCACACCGGAGATCGCCGCGGAACGTCTGCGGTCGCTGCCCGATGTCCACTACAAAGTAACCGAGGCCCGGAGATGAAATCGTTTCGTAAAGAGCTGTTCATGAATGTCCCTACCCGGCGGGGATTCGTCAACATCACACCGCAGGTGCAGGAGGCGCTGAAGGAGAGCGGTATCCGGGAGGGGCTGTGCCTGGTGAACCCGATGCACATCACGGCGTCGGTGTTCATCAACGACGACGAGTCGGGGCTGCACCACGACTACGATGCATGGCTCGAGAAGGTCGCGCCGCACGAGCCGGTGAGCCAGTACCGGCACAACGACACGGGTGAAGACAACGCCGATGCGCACATCAAGCGGCAGATCATGGGGCGCGAGGTGATGGTGGCCGTGACCGACGGGCGGCTGGACTTCGGGACGTGGGAGCAGATCTTCTACGGCGAGTTCGACGGGCGGAGAAGGAAGCGGGTGCTGGTGAAGATCATCGGGGAGTGATGCTGCGCGCCTCGGCAGGGTCGGGAGACCCTCGCCGAGCAAGGCATGCATCTCTGGTCGGGCTAAAGCCCGACCTACACGGGCGATCTGGGCATCACGGGGGTTCAACTATCATTTACACAACCTTAACCGAATGTAAAAACGGCGATGGCTCAGGCCTGCTAGTATTATGGCGGCGTTGCAAGACCCATGAGATGGCCTGCATAGGCCCGGCGGCCTGCCACGCCAATCAGTCTGGAGAAGCGAAGGAGAAAACCGGCGTTCAACGCTCGTTCATGTGCTGAAGGAGATCATCATGGCAGTACATCCGATCTGGCTTGAGCCTGAAGACAGGCATCAGCAAATCCGTGTCACCGGCTGGGGCTTGTCCGTGAGACGGATCACCTTGTTCCCCTATGCCGATAGTAATCGCTGCCGCGCCTATGTCGAACCGGACAATCTGGCCGGGGAGGCATGGCCAGTTCGTCATTTCGCGGAAGCCGGCCATGACGTCTTGGAGGCGGTTGTAATCCTGCCGGAGGAAGAGGCAACCTGGACCTACGCCTTTATCCACGATGGGACGAACTGGATCAGTGAGAGCGCGCCGGTAGCGCACGTCGAGATCATGGACCTGTTCGTGTGAACCGGGGCGCCGTTTGCTGAGCCGGATACGCTGATCTGGCGGTAGATAGCTACACGCAAGCGCAGTCTTGTGCAAACCAGTATTGCCCAGCTATAGCCAGTACTGCATGGTTCCACTGGCAGAGACGGCCAAAAATGGACTTTAGTGGGCCAGGTCGCAGAAATGGCGAAACTGATACTTGCATTTTTGTTAGTTCATCTGTAGAATAGATGAGTAGTAGATTAGTGACACAGCACACATAAGAACAAAGTTCGTGGAAGCGATGATCCAAGGGTGCTTTGGTCGCTGAACCACCGGCAACGTCCGTGGTGGTTCGCCCTTGGGGAGCGAATGGCGAAACCGACCGTACGTAGGTCGGTTTTGATTCTTAAGGGTGGGGTGGCAATCGGCTTATTGGAAACGACCGCGAGCGGGGCAGGGTAACAAAGCAATTCGTACAGCCGATCCAGGGACAACACAGAGTCATTGCTGAAAGGGGATCGTATGTTGAGACCGTTCCGCAAGGAGCAAACCGAAGAACCGACCGCATTGGTCGGTTTTTTGTTTGCGGACGTAAATCATTTTCTATGTCAAATTGGGGAGGGTATGATGAATACTCAGCTCAAAGCTCGCATTTTCTCCACCATCGTCATCATTAGCCTGCTGGTCAGCGCGGTAAGTATGCCCGCGCGGCAGGCGAGGGCGGATAACCTGGCGACCTGCACGAACTGCACGATCACGACGAGCGGCAGCAACGTGATCTACACGTTCTTGCAGAGCGGCACCTTCACACCGTCCGCGGCGCTAAGTGTGGACGTGCTGGTGGTGGCCGGCGGCGGTGGAGGAGGTGGAAGCAGCAGCACCTCTGGTAACTATGGCGGCGGCGGCGGCGCGGGCGGTTTGATCGCCCAGAGCGGCATAGCCGTTACAACCTCCTCCTATACCGTGACCGTGGGTACGGGCGGTGCGGGCGGTGTGGGCGGGACATCTCCCACAAAGGGCAGTAATGGCATCGCTTCGAGCATTGCCGGCAGTGGGCTGACCACTATCAGTGCCACAGGCGGCGGCGCGGCAGGCTCAGGAGGCTCAAGCGTAACCGCCGGCAGCATCGGCGGTTCCGGAGGCGGCGGCGGTCGAGGCGGTGGCGCTGCCGGTAACGGTGCCGCTGGCACATCGGGCCAGGGCAATGCTGGAGCTAATGCTGTCAATACCAGTGGTAGTTACCGCGGCGGTGGAGGTGGCGGTGCGGGGGCCGCGGCCTCCACCGGAACGACAGGTAATGGCGGCAACGGCCTTGCCAGCAGCATCACCGGCACGTCGGTCACGTATGCGGGCGGCGGTGGTGGCGGCGGTGCAACATCAGGAACAATC
>DATKAF010000267.1:0-5130 GCA_035498395.1 Anaerolineales bacterium | reverse complement strand
CCAGGATCTTCCAGGCGCTCTTAAAGCCCGTTCCCAGTTCGCCTTGCAGTGCGATTCCCAGGAAACCCAGCGCCTCCAGTTGTCGGGCGCGCTCCAGCGCTCCTGCATCGATCGCGCGCAGTCCGCCATCCTCAACCAATTTGGACACCTTCTGCTTCGGCTCCTCCGCGTCCCCCGCGATGAACACGTCCAGTGGCTGGCCCTCCACTTTGCCATCGACAAGCGTCTTGGCAAAGGTCGTATTGAACGCTTTCAATACCACGGTGTCCGCCGGCAGCTTCTTCGCGATCTCCTCCGCCCCAGATGTTCCCGGCGCGACGGCCAGGCCTGAATAGGTCGCGTTGAGCGGGTTCGTGATATCCACGATGATCTTGCCGTCGAGCTTCTTGCCAAGCGTCTCGATCACCTCGCCCGCTGCCCCATACGGGATGGCGAGGATCACGATCTCGTCCTTGATCGGCGCTCCGAATGCCGCCGTGCCGGCCTTCGCGCCGTTCTTCGCCTTTGCCGCGACCTCGTTCGCGAGCGCCTTCGCCTTGTCCTCCTGGCGGTCCATGTAGGTCACGTTGTGACCACCGCTTACCAGTCGCGTCCCGATACCGCGTCCCATGTTTCCAGCCCCAATGATTGTTACGTTCATCTTCGTGTTCTCCTTGACTTTGATCGTAGAATATGCTATCTTTACAACGTCTGATGTTTAAACAACAGATGTTGCCGAATTTACCATTCTTACCGTCTCGCTTCAACCACTAAAAACGGGCTTTTGTTGCCTAAGCAACACTTCCGGAATAGTGTCGAGCAACTGGTGGCTTGGTACGGGCAGCTGCGTTCTACTTTGCTTCACAAGGGAATCACATGCTTACCGAAAAGTTGGCCCCCGAAAAATTGGACCCGCGCGTGAGGCGCACCCGCAGCCTGCTTGAGCAGGCATTCTTCGATCTCGTCCAAGAAAAGGGCTTCCAGGATGTGACGGTTCAGGACATTACCGAGCGCGCTGGCGTTAATCGCGCCACCTTTTACGCCCACTTCCCCGATAAGTACGCTCTCCTGGATCACAACATCCGTCAGGGCTTCCTTAAGGAGATCGATAAGCGCATGTTGAACGCCTGTCACCTGACGCTTGATAACCTGCGCAACCTTATCATTGCGGTCTGCGAGTTCACCAGGTCCGCCAACGGGCATTGCAAGCCGGCGCAGGGTCAGTTCGAGTCGCTGGTCGAGACGCAGGTCAAGGCTGTCCTCCACGAGTTGATGCTAAAGTGGCTCGAACAGGTGCCTCTGAGCGTCCCGGCCGAGACAGCCGCCACGGCTGCCAGTTGGGCGATCTATGGCCTTGCCTTACAATGGAGCCACGCGAAGCAGCCCCGCCCCGTGGAGGCCTACGCCGCCGAGGTGTTGCCTCTCATCGCGTCAAACCTAAACCTGTCCTCAACGGGTGTGTAATCTCGCCACTCCGAATAATGGGCGCTTTTCGTGACTTTCTAATCAATTTTGTAGGTCATTCGTCGTTGCACGTGGAAGGATTCGCGTGTAAGATAAATATGCCATGACCACGGTTTTGGCTTTATTTTTCATCGGCCTACTTGCGCCGTGACTCAGCCCACAGGGCCTGACGGGTAACTTCATACCGGTCAGGCCTTTTACATTAAGTGGTCGTAAATAAGAGTGGCAATCAGCATAAGGCAAGAGTGCTATGACCGACAATCGGAAATCCACACAAGGAGCGTGAATGCAGACACCATGGGAGTATCGCTACGCCCACCGTCAACAAAAAATGGGAAGCTCGGTCATCCGTGAACTGCTGAAATACGCCGAGCAGCCCGGCATCATTACCTTCGCCGGAGGTTTGCCGGCGCCGGAGGTATTCCCCCTCAAGGAATTCCAGGCCGCGTGCAACACCGTTCTTGAACAGCAAGGCGCGCAAGCGCTGCAGTACAGCACCACCGAGGGCTATCTTCCCCTTCGGGAAATGATCGCCCGCCATTCATCTCAATACATGCCGGAGGTCACCGCGGAGAACATCCTCATTACCTCGGGCTCGCAACAGGCCCTCGACTTTATCGGCCGGCTCTTTATCAACCGCGGCGATTACATCGTCGTCGAATCTCCCACTTACCTCGGCGCGCTGCAGGCGTGGAATGCTTATGGCGCGCAGTACATCACCGTCCGCATGGATCAGGACGGCATGGTCGTGGACGAGCTGGAAGCGGCCCTGCGCGTTGGACCCAAGTTCATCTACGCACTGCCCAACTTCCAGAACCCCAGCGGCTCCACGCTCAGCCTCGAACGGCGCCGAAAGTTGGTTGAACTGGCCGACAAGTATGGCGTCCCGATCGTCGAAGACGACCCATATGGGCAGCTGCGCTTCGAGGGCGAGAATATTCCCTCGCTCGTTTGCCTCGACGGCGAATACCGCGGCAAGAACGGCGGCTGCTACAGTGGCAACGTCATCTACCTGAGCACGTTCTCCAAGCTGCTGGCCCCAGGCCTGCGCCTGGCATGGATGATCGCGCCCGAGCAGGTGATCCGCAAGCTCGTCATGACCAAACAGGCCGCCGACCTGCACACGGCTTCCTTTAATCAGTATGTGGCGTACGAGGTGGGCAAGAACGGCTTCCTCGACGAGCACGTGAAGTACATCCGCCAGGTGTACAAGGAACGGCGTGACGTGATGCTCGAGATGATGGAGGAGATGTTCCCTCCAGAGGTCACCTGGACTCGTCCGGCAGGCGGTATGTTCCTATGGGGTATCATGCCTAAGAACCTGGACGCGGCCGACGTCCTGAAGGTGGCACTGGAGCGCAAGGTGGCCTTCGTGCCCGGTGCGGCTTTCCACGCCACCGGCGGCGGGGTGCATACCATGCGCATCAACTTCTCCTACTCCGACCCGGCCACCATTCGGGAAGGCATTACCCGCCTGGGACTGACCCTCAAGGAGTTCGTCCACGAGGGCGATAAGGTCAGCATGAAATAGCGCAGAACGAAGAACCTCCAGGCTAGCGCCTGGAGGTTGCTCTTTTTACTTCTTCTTCCTGAACATCGCCACAAACGACCCGGCCAGCACCAGCCCCGCCAGCACCACGGCTCCATACACGAGAGCATTGTTGTTCGGTCGGTGCCCGCGCGTCGGCTGACCCGGGCGCTCGACGGTTGCAGGGGCGAAGTGAGACGGTGCAGGTATGGCTTCCGGGGTCCCCGGCGAGCTTGATTTGTTTACGGTCGGCTGCGGCTGAACAACGCCTTTCCTCACCAGCAGCTTCTGCCCTTCACGGATCGTCGTGGATGGCAGGCCGTTCAGCAGCTGGATATCCTTGATCGTGGTGTGATATGCAATGGCGATGCTCCACAGTGTTTGCCCGTACTGGACGACATGATACATGTTGCCATCCGGCTGGGCCGTGCTCAGCTTGACAGGCACGGAATACTGGGAGCCGAGGCCGTTGGCGGCAGCTTGCGTCGCCATGCCCGAGTAGGCGGCCTGGGTCAGGGGAATGCCGGTCAGGATGGGATAGGCATCCGACTGCATCCTGCCGCTGGCCGTGCGAAGCGCGGTTTCGAGCACTACATAGACCTGGCCGTCTTCCGCGACCGCCATGGCAGCACCGATATCGCTGCGGAATTCGGAGAACATGGTGTCGCTGTGTTCCGGGTCTGCCTGCCACCAGCCGGTGACATCCTGGAGGCTGGACGTGAGGTCAGCAGTGAACCAGTTCTCGGAACGGTAGCCATCCATCGACAGATCACCGGAGAGCGGATAGCCCAGTGTGATCAGCCATTGTCCGAGGCTCAGGTTGTTCGGACGCCAATGGCCGCCATATCCGCCGGCGATGCCGCTGGCTTCGATCTGCGCCACTTGCATGAGGACCGGGTGCATGGTCAGCGGGGCAAGCCCGCCGGCAACACGCAGATCGTTGACCCGTTCGATCAAGTCGTAGGCGGTGAATTGCGGCTCCGAGGGGGTTGGCTGCTCCTCGGTCGGCGCGGGCTCGTCCGCGGTAGCGCTCCCACGCGACAACAACGCGATGACGATCAGGCTTGCCAGGATGATCTGCTTCAATGGTGGCATCGGCGAGGAACCCTCCGACTGCGATGGTGTTGTTCAATTTATCACACAACCCCGGTACAAACAACACAGGAGGCAGCACATGGATCGCAATCTCTTGAAGACAGTCTGCTTTGGGCTTGCAGTGGCAATGGGTGTGGCTGTCATTGTCACCAATATCGTCTCGCCCCTTGCGCCGGCAACGGTATCCAACCTTTTGGCAGTCGGCCTCGCTGCCGTCGGCATTGCCGGTCTCCAAAAGCGATAGGCATCCGCTCTTCATGGGCAAGTTCTCTTCCTACTACTTTCCAACTCTCCTCCGCCCGCGCCGCACCTTCGACGCCCTCATGCAGGAGCCTCATCGCCTGCGCTACGGCTTCTTTGCCCTGCTCATCAGCGCCGTCATCTACACCTTCGTCTATATCTTCCTGACCATGGGCGGGGGCGCGCCCTCGACTCTCACTCCGATTCTGAATATCCCCGAACCTGTCTACTATAGCTACGACCGTTTCATTCTCTTGCCGAGCATGTTCGCTGCCGCCCTCCTTTCCGCCGCGGTTGCGCATCTCCTCAGCAAGCTGGCCTCCGGCAGCGGCAGCTTCGATGACACCTTGAGCGCCTTCGGGTTCGCCATTGGTCTGCCGTCTCTCTTCTCTCTCCTGCATGACCTGCCCGACTCGTTCCTCGGCGCCGTCGGCCTCCTCGATCTCCGCTGGTATGAGGTCGCCTTGAACTCGCCAACCATCTGGCGCGTGATCTTGTGGACTCTGTACGGCCTTTCCTTCCTGTTCTTCTTCATCTTATTCCCCAAGGCCGTCGGCGCCAGCCAACGCATCAAGCCCCTCCCCGCCATCCTGATCGGCTTTCTGAGCTACTTCATCTATCAAGGCTTCTTCCTGGTCTTCAATCGCTGAACCTCTCTGCCGGAAGCTGAAACCGCGCATAAGGCGCCTCCTCGCGGGGCGCTTTTTGACATCGCGCATCAGCGATACTGTCATCCCGCGTACATCATTCGCGGGTAAAATTCGCCATTTCTGGTATGCCGTAAACCATATTGCCTCACGACTTTAGGATTGGACAACGTGAAA
>DATKAF010000266.1:0-7673 GCA_035498395.1 Anaerolineales bacterium | reverse complement strand
GGAGCACATCAGGCGGATCAGCCGGACGTTCGGCGGGTACTTGATACGGGCCGTGCCAGCCAGGTCGGCAGCCCGGTACGAGCACCAGTTGCACGTGAAGCCGATGATGACGGGTTCAAAAGTTTCTGTCATGGCTAATCTCCTACCGCTACTGCCGGCTCGGCTTCGGTGTTGAGCAGCATCATGCCCTCGATCTGGGCCATGATCTGGTCGTTGCTGAAGCCGGTGCCCTCGATGGCTCCCGCCGGGCAGGCCGCCACGCACGTGCCGCAGCCCTGGCACAGCGCCGGGTTGATCTCGGTCACCATGCGGTCTTCGTGGAAGCTGATCGCATTGAACGGGCACAGCCCGTTGCAGATTCGACAGCCGGAGCAGCGCTCCTCCACCACACTCGCCCGGATCGGTTCCAGCGCTACTTCTTTCTGCTGGATCTTACCGAGCACTCGCGCGGCAGCCGCCGCCCCTTGCGCGACGCTGGCGGGAATGTCCTTTGGGCCCTGCGCGCATCCGGCGATGAAGATGCCGTCCGTCATCGTTGCCACCGGGTCGAGCTTCGGGTGCTTTTCGATGAACCAGCCGTTGAACGAGCACGAGATGCCGAAGCGCTTCGCGATCTCCTTCGAGTCGGCGCGTGCCTCCAGCCCCGCGGAGAGGATCACCATGTCCAGCGGGATGCGCCGTTGCTTCCCAAGCAGCGTGTCCTCCACCTGTACGATCAGCTGGCCTTCCTCTGCTACCGTCCGCGGCACGTCGGTGATTTCCGCCACCTTGCCGCGCACGAAGTTCGTGCCTTCCTCCAGCACGCGCTGGTAGAACTCGTCGTAGTCCTTGAACGGCGTGCGCATGTCGATGTAGAAGTTGTAGATCTCCGCGCCGGTTCGCTCGTGCACGATGTGTGCGAACTTCAGGCTCTGCATGCAGCAGATCACGGAGCAGTAATTGTTGTAGTTCTTATCGCGGCTTCCCACGCAGTGGATGATGCCCACCCGCTTGGGCGCGGTCTTGCCGTCCCGCAGCACGATGTTGCCGTTCGTAGGTCCGGCTGCGTTCGAGAGCCGCTCGATCTCCAGCGACGTGAACACGTTTGGCAGCCGCCCATATCCGTAGTTCGGGATCTTGCGCGCGTCGAATAGCTGATAGCCCGTTGCCAGGATGATGTTCCCCACCTGGAAGGTCAGGATCTCATCCTGCTGGTTGAAGTCGATGGCCTCGCGCGGGCAGAACTTCTCGCATGCCTTGCACGTTCCCTTCTCGTAGTATGTACAGTTCGGCACGTCCATCACTGGGATGTTCGGGATGGCCTGCGCGAATGGGGTGTACACCGCCTTCCGGTACGCTAGCCCCGCCTCGAACACGTCGTCGATGACCTTCTTCGGGCACTTCTCGATGCAGATGCCGCAGCCGTTGCACAGGTCCTCTTTGATCATGCGGGCCTTCTTGCGCACGGTTACGCTGAAATTCCCGATATAGCCCTCGACCTTCTCGACCTCGCTCCACGTGAGCAGCGTGATGTTTGGGTGCGTCCCTACCGAGAACATCTTTGGCGTCAGGATGCATGCCGAGCAGTCCAGCGTCGGGAATGTCTTGTCGAACTGGGCCATGTGCCCGCCGATCGACGGCTCGCGCTCCACCATATAAACGTGGAAGCCCGCGTCCGCGATCTCCAGTGCGCTCTGGATGCCTGCCACGCCGCCCCCCACGATGAGCGTCGCCGGATGGATCGCCACCTTCATCGGCTCCAGGGGCACATCGTGCCGCACGCGCTCCACGCCGCCCGCCAGCAGTGCTTTGGCCTTTTCCGTTGCGGCCACCTTGTCGGTGTGTACCCACGATACCTGCTCCCGGATGGAGACCATCTCGCACAGGTAGGGGTTCAGCCCCGCGTTGGCGCACGCGTTGCGGAACGTCTTCTCGTGCAGGTGCGGCGAGCATGCTGCGACGATCACACGGTTCAGCCCCAGTTCCTTGATGTCCTTCTCGATCAGCTCCTGGCCCGGACTGGAGCACATGAACTTGTACTCGCGTGCGATCACCACGCCGCGGTGCTGCAGCTTTGCCGCCGCCCATTCGGCGACCTGCTTCACGTCGACAATGCCGGCGATGTTGGTGCCGCAATGACAGACGTAGACGCCGATCCGTTCCTGCTCGTTGGCCGTCATTTCGCCACCTCTTTCTCCAGCTCTTCGATCTTAAAGTTCTTGGGTAGTGGCGCTGGCATAGGCAGTCCCTCCGGCTTGCGCGGCCGCTTCGGCGGCGCGGGCGGCGTCTCCGGCGGCGCCTCCACTCCGATCGACTCCAGCACGTTCCGCGCGCTCACCAGCTCAGCCCCGAACCCGAGTTCCTTTGGCTTGATGCCGAAAGCAAGCCCCATCAGTTGCGTGAAGAACAGCACCGGGATGTGGTAGTTCGTGTTGAAGTGGTGGTTGGTCTCGCCCTGGAAGCCGTCCAGGTTCAGTTGGCACATCGGGCAGATCGTCACCATCGCGTCGGTGTCGAGTTTGTCCGCCGCAGCCAGCAGCCGCCGGATCAGTTCGAACGCCATGTCCGGCCCGATTTGCGTCATGTGCCCGCCGCAGCACTCGGTCTTCAGCGGGTAATCCACGACCTCCGCGCCGAGCGTCTTGAGCAGCATGTCCAGTTCCACCGGCCGGTCATGGTCCGACCAGCGCTCCGAGTAATCCGGCCGCGGCACCATGCATCCCAGGTACGGCGCGAACCGCAGTCCGTTCAGCGGCTGCACCACCAGCTTCTCGACCGTCTGTAAGCCGACGTCGTACACGATCACGTCCAGCAGGTGCCGGATTTCCAGGGTGCCCGGCACATAGTGGAGGTTACCCGCGTGCAGGGCCTCGTTGACCATGGAGCCAAGCTGGGGCTTCTCCTTCATATGGTGATCGGCCTTGGCCAGGTTCAGATAGCAAGCGGAGCAGGGGGCAACCAGTTGCCGGTTCCCACTCGCGTCCTGCGCTGCGATCGCCAGGTTGCGTGCGATCAGCGAGTACGCCGGGATCGTGCTCAGCCCCAGGTATTCGGTTGCGCCGCAGCAGTTCCAGTCTTCGATTTCCTTCAGGTTCAGGCCGAGCGGTCCCGCCACCGCCTTCAGGGAATCATTGTAGGCCCGCGCGCTGGCCTCCATCGAACAGCCGGGATACAGGAGATAGTCTTTCATTGCTGGGCCTCCAGTTCCTTCGCACGCTTGAGGATCGCCTTCAACTGTGGAAGCTGCTTGATGCGCGTCGGCGTCACCGACATCCGCTTTTTGGTCAGCAGGCCGAGTGCCATGGGCGTCATGCTCGGCAGCCGTAGGGGGAAGTGCTTGAGATAATGGATCGAGGCTAGGCCCAGCTCGAAGCTCCGCCCGTTGTTCTCGACCATGTCGACAAATGTATGTGACAGGTCGGGAGCGGTCGAGTTCTGATATTTCCCTGCCTCGACGGCCATGGTCTTCAGGGTATACATCACGTCCGTGATCTGGATGTTCTGTGGGCAGCGCACTACGCAGTGGTAGCACGACACACACATCCAGAATGTATTGCTGCTCAGCGCTTCCTCGCGCATGCCGGCCTTCAGCATCGCGAACAGCGCCCGAGGCGTGTGGTCCATGGCGGCCGCCGAGGGGCAGGAGCCTCCGCAGGTGCCGCACTGGATGCACATTTCCAGCCGGGGTACGCCCGCTGTGCGGGCGGACACCTCTTCAAGCAGTGTCAGATGCTCGGCGTGTTTCGATCCAGCGACTAATGTCGTTGGTGTTGCACTTGCAACTTCGGCCATGATGACCTCTTTTCAGCAGATTGAGCACGCCCCTTCCCCCGGTTTTTCGGCGCGTTTGGGTGCTCCCCGGATGATTATGTGAGAGATTTCACATCGAGTGTAGATACAAAACTCCTGTAAAACGATGATAAACATCATCGGTGGTTTATTTGACCATTTCGGTCGTCAAAAAGCCTGTATAATCCCGCCCGATACTCCGATTTTTCCAAGGAGAAGCAAATGAGACTTGATTTCGCGATGTGGCAGAAGGCGCTCAACGTCATCCCCGACGTCTCGAAAGAGGAGTGGGATCGGCTCGATATCGTCTCCCGCTGGCTGATTTCGACTCGCGCCGCCGTGCTGATCATGACCTTTCTCTCAGCCGCCCTCGCTGGCATCTTTGCCGCCCGGGACGGCGCCTTTCACTTCGTGCCCTGGCTGGCCCTTACCTTTGGGCTCATCATGGCCCACGCCAGCAACAACATCTTCAACGACTACACCGATTTCGTCCGCGGCGTCGATAAGGACAACTACTTCCGCACCATGTACGGCGCGCAGCCCATTGCCAGTGGTCTGCTCACCCGCAGGCAGCATCTGACCTATTTCGCCGTCACCGCTCTCCTTGCCTTCCTCGCCGGGCTGTACCTCATTGCCACCAACGGCTGGGACATCACCATTTGGGTGCTCCTCGGACTGGGCGCGTTCTTCGTGTTGTTCTACACCTGGCCGCTCAAGTATGTCGCGCTCGGTGAGCTGGCCGTCCTGATCGTCTGGGGCCCCCTCATGATCGGTGGTGGATACTACGTCCTTGCGCACCAGTGGAATGGGAACGTGGTCATCGCCAGTCTTCCCTATGTGTTGGGCGTCACCACGGTCATCTTCGGCAAGCATATCGACAAGGTGGAGATCGACCGGGCCAAGCACATCCATACGGTGCCTGTCTTGATCGGTGAGCGCATCTCCCGTTACGCCGTTCTGAGCATGATGATCCTCGCGTACATCATCACTGGCTACCTGATTCTGATTCGCTTCTTCACGCCCGTCATGCTACTCGTCCTGCTCGCGCTCCCGACCTTCTTCAAAACCTATCCGGCCTTTCTCAAGCCCAAGCCGGCCACTCGCCCCGTTGGCTTCGCCGATGGGCAGGGCGGTTGGCCTCTGTACTTTGCGCCGCTCGGCTTCGTCAATAACCGCGCGTTCGGAATGTACTTCCTCTTGGGCCTCATTTTGGATACAGTCCTGCGGCTGCTGCCTGCCACCTCGCAATTCTGGAGATAGTGGTTCCGCGTCGTTCGTTTTGCCGTCCCACGCTGGTCGGGCTTCAGCCCGACGTCAGAACCCGGCTCCTCCTGTGTCTTTACCTCGTTGGAGCATCGACAAAAAACCCTGCTTCCCTGTTAGTCGAGTAGTGGCGCTTCAGCGCCACGTATCGAGACCCCCGGTTCTTACTTCTTGAAGATCACCCCTCGACCCTTAGGTTTCTGATTTCCAGCCACGCCGCCCCTGGACTCTCCTCTAGTCCGAAGGTGAGTTTTCCCTCCGGAGTGAACGCCGCGTGCTGGTTATCGATCCAGATCACAATGCCCAGCGACGAGCGCGGCGTCACCGCTGTATGCAGTACCTGCTGTCCGTCCGCCGCAAAACTCGTTCCGGATGTGGTCCACTCCAGCGCGTATTGGTGCCATTCTGTCGGCTCGAAAGCTGATCCGCCTCTCGGCGAGAGCGCCGGGCTGTTTGACAGCTGTACGGAATCATCTTCGATCGCGCGCCTGAGCAGTGCTCGGCTTCGCTTCCGCGAGAAGGGCAGCACTGCCATCGCACCGAGCACCGCGGGCCTGAACCCGGCGCTTTCGAATGCCTGCGCCAGGAATCCGTTCCCGGGCCTGTCGTCGCGAAATGTGAGGTAGCACATCGGTGAGCTGTTGAAGAACCATGCGGCATTGGGCAGTGCCGGCAGTCGGAAAATTCCGGCCGATGCTGCGAAGGTGAAGCCGTACGGATCGTTCCACACCCCAAAACCCCATGTCCCCGGTAGTCCCTGTGCGGACACACGCGCTTCCAACTGCATTTTCAGCGGCGCGTGGCATGGATAGTCGGCGCGCCTCAAGCCGCTGTGGTCGTCGAGCTGCGCCAGCCGGTACTGGCTCGCCGGGCCGGCAGGAATGGAGAGCTTCCAGCCGTCTTGGATCGCGGTCACCGTACCGCCTGCGGAAACACGTGGCTTTAGGTTCATTATCGGTTCTGAGAGTGACTATTAACCCTATTGCAAGTATTTACGTATTCTGCGGGCCATCGGATTTAGCGATATAGGTGTTTTCCCACCCATATCGCTAAATCCAATCTTCCCCTCCCCTTTAGGGGAGGGCTGGTTTGGGGTCATTGCGAGTAGTTGCCATCTAGAAAACACTCCTTCAGGATTATACGTGCCTCTTGTTTGGTACGTGATACCTCCGAGTGTTTCCCTCATCAACGAGTCCTGCCGCCGCTTCCTTGAAGGAGGCGGCGGCAGCTTATCTCAGGCATGTGCCTGTACTATCTCAACCTTATGGGGTTGGTGTCACTGTTGGAGTATCGGTTACTGCTGGCATTGCAGTCTCTGTCGGTGCCATGGTGGGCGCCGCGGTACTGGCTGCGCTGCTGCTGGAACCGGTGCCCGATGCGCTGCCCGTGCTGGTGGCGTTACCGGTCATGCTTGTGCCACTCGTCACGCCCGCTGCCTGGCGCACCATGACAAACAGCGCGACACAGCGGTTGCCATTCGCGACGTCATTGCCGCCGCTGTAGAGCGTGATCTTGCCATTGGCATTTGCATTTGGGCCGCTGCTCTGGACGCTTTTCACCGATTCCGACGAGCTCGTGGAAGAGCCTGTGGAATGTCCGTTGTTGAAGCACTGGGCGAATACGGTCACGCGCGCCCCTACGCCCAGCCCGGTCTTCGCTGTGTCACTGTTCGTGGTGCCGCTGCCGCTCGTGCCCGAGCTGCTAGTGCTGTCCGATCCCGTGCCTCCCGTTGCGGTACCGCTGGCAGTAGCTGAACCGTTGACGCCTGTGCCTCCCGCACCGGTGGCCGTAGCCGTCGCAGAGCTGCTTGACCTCGAGCTGCTGCTACTTGTCCCGTTGCTGGCAGTCGTGCCGCTGGTTCGCAGCAGGTATGTCTGCTCTAGGCCGGCATCGCGGATCGTCAGGTTGGCTCCGGGAGAATATGCAACGACAACGCCGTTCCGCACCGTAAGAGGGTGTGTGAAAGCCGATGTCGCCATAAGCACTGCCGCTACCAGCAGTACGGTAAAGATCATTGGGTACTTCCTCATTGTTGAGCCGCCTTCGCCTTTTCCTTCATGGGTTTATTTGTCATCGCACTCTCTGCGATCTCTCATAGGCAGAGCGGACGGTCTGAAGAACAGGCCGCCTACGAGCGGGTAGGAAGCAGGATCAGTTGGCAGCGGCTGCGTGATTCGTTTTCTTCGATGAATCGGCCGTTATCTGACAAACGGATTCGGGTGGCCTTCCGGCTCCGACCTAGGTGCTGGAACCTGTGAGCCCGCCCCTCCGTTCGGCTGGTTCCTCCTCCACCCCGCTCGCACAATATAGAGTAGCGATAACGACAGCGGCGTGTTACGCCATTACTGACCTCGCCCCTGAGTATAACTAAATGTTAAAGAAAGGTGGGCGTCCCTAAGTTCAGGAATTGCGCTGTTAACTCGTTGCTCACACAGAGACTGAGAATTCCCAAGGTATTCCTCCCCATGCTTCCGACAGGGCATTGATGGGCCGCGATCCTTCCTCATCGCCGCGTTTGGCTCTCGACAGATACGGGTATAATTACTCCTTGGAGGAAGATGAATGGAGATTACGTGGTACGGGCATTCGTGCTTTCGCCTGACCGAGCGGGGCATGGCGACGGTTGTAGTGGATCCCTTTGA